>DJXY01000002.1 GCA_002449915.1 Oribacterium sp. UBA6992 | reverse complement strand
CAGTTCATCATGCTGCCCATGCAGAGCATGGCTATGGCGGCGACGACCTTTGTAAGTCAGAATGTCGGCGCCAATAATATAAAGCGCGCGGACCGGGGTACCAAAACCTCTATTGGCTTAAGCCTGCTCATTACCGCATGCATTGCCACCGTTATCTGGATTTTTGCAGAGTTCGCCATGCGGCTTTTTACACAGGATGAATCCGTCATTAACTACGGTATCCTGTTTCTCCGTCAGAATGTATATTTCCTGATGCTGAACTGCATCAACCACGTGCTCGCTGGATCTCTCCGTGGACGAGGGGATTCTACCGGTCCTATGGCAATTATGCTGACTGGATTTGTGCTTGTCCGTCAGATCTACCTCTTTTTCATCACCCGGATGGTTGCCAACACACCTTCTCTCGTGGCACTCGGATACCCGGTTGGCTGGGCGGCAACCTGCATCATGGAGGTCATCTATTTCATTGTGCGCTGGAACAGAAAGACAGAGTGATATGAGACGTATGATATGCAAAACACAATGTGTCTTAACCTATATTGCACAATACCTGCTTATCTCAGAAACTGCTTGCATCTCGTCTAAAAGCAAAATATAATACCATTTAATGACAGCGTGGATAAAGGAGTCCGATTTCCTGCGGCGGCGGGGCACCGGGCTCCTTTGCTTTATAGTTAATACGCTGGTAATATCTGCAAAGACTCACAAAGACTCTTGTGTTACCGGCAGCAAAAACGGTGCAGACACGGCACACATCCGAATCTGGGTTCTGACTATTTTGCCGGTAATAACAGAACGACACGCTTTGTCAGTAATCACTTACGTCTGGAGGTACGCTCATGAACATCGAACTAAAACAAATCCTGGATTCCGGTAAGGCTGATTTTGAGGCAATTGCCAATGACATCTGGGATCATCCGGAGACACGATACAAGGAAAGCTATGCTTCCTCTCTGCAGGAGCACTTTATGGAGCAGCATGGATTTACGGTGGAAAAGGGAATTGGCGGAATTGCGACGGCATTTAAAGCAGTTTCCGGCAGTGGTAAACCGGTAATCGGCTTCCTGGGTGAGTTTGATGCCCTGCCGGGCTTAAGTCAGACGGCGGATCAGCCCTCCTATGCGCCACTCAGCGAGGGCGCGCCCGGTCATGGATGCGGGCACAACCTCCTGGGCACCGGATGTATGGAAGCGGCATGCACCATTGCCACCTATCTTAAGCGGCATCATCTGCCCGGAACTGTCATCTATTTTGGCTGTCCTGCCGAGGAAAGCGGCGCAGGCAAAGCCTTTATGGTACGCGAAGGCTGCTTTGATGGTGTGGATTTTGCTCTTGCCTGGCATCCAAGCCCACATAACGCACTCATGTCTCATTCGCTTGCCAACGTGCGGATCATTTTCAGCTTCCATGGCAAAAGTGCACATGCCGCCGGTGCTCCCCAGTCCGGCAGAAGCGCCCTGGATGCCTGTGAGCTGACCAATGTCGGCGTGCAGTACCTCCGCGAGCACGTGATTTCCAGCGCCCGGATGCATTCCGCATATCTTAATGCCGGTGGAGATGCGCCGAATGTCATCCCCGCGGAGGCTTCCATCCTCTATGCACTGCGGGCTCCGAAGCAGTCTCAGGTGAAGGAGCTGATCGAGCGTGTTTCGGATGTTGCACGTGGTGCCGCGCTTATGACCGGTACCAAGGTGGACATCAAGGTTGTCAGCGCCTATGCGGACACCGTTTCCGTACCCGCAATGAATCAGCTGATGCTGGCGGAGATGCACGATGTACTGCCGCTCGATTATACCGAGGAGGAGCTTGCCTATGCAAGGCAGTTTGCAGACCCGGAGCTTCTAAAAGAAGGTGCGCCGGTCATTGACAGCACGGTAACCGATGACGACAGCCATGACGGCGGCGGCAGTACTGACGTAGGTGATGTCAGCTGGATTGTCCCGACCGGCGGTGTCTCCATTACAACCATGGCAAATGGAACTCCAGGACACTCCTGGTGTCTCACTGCGCAGGGTAAGAGCTCAATTGCGCATAAGGGCATGCATGCTGCAGCTCTGGTGCTGGCAGAAGCTGCCGAGAAGCTCTTTACGGACTCCGAGCTTGGCGCAGAAATCAAAGCGGATTTTGTAAAAGTCAAAGGACATGAAAAATACGAGAAGCTCTTGCCGGACAGCGCAAAGCCAGGAGATTTCTGATCACACATCCATCAACAGTCATTATCCTAACCCTGTACCTGCATCTAATTGATGCAGATACAGGGTTTTTTACTGTTTATTTTGGAGTCCAAAGAAATAGCTTAAAAGCGTCACTTTTCACTTCAAGATCCAAAAAAAGTTCCGTGTGGCGGCATCTTTTTTATAGCTCTTTTTTTATAGCTTCCGTACAGCCAGAAGCTCTCGTATAAAAAAAGCTGCCGAACCTATATACGCAGGCTCGACAGCTCCTATATAAATTTTGTGTAAAATGTTATGATCGGATTTTTTACAATGATCCCAAGTTTATCCTAAAACTCTCAGCACATTCTCATAACGGAACTTATCCAGGGTCCGCTCCGAAAAACCGTCCTTTGCCAGGCGATCAAACAGAAGCTCCATCTTGTCCGGTCCATCAATTTCCGGTTTTCCATCAAAACCATCAAAATCTGTTCCAAGTGCAGGCAGATCCTCTCCGCCAACCTTATACATGTGTTCAATATGCGCTGCCAGTGCATCCACCGTTGTTTCCGGCAAATTCTTTTTGCCCACAGTATCCCCCGGCACAACAAAGCTCTGGAAAAAGTTAAGTCCCATGATGCCGCCTTTGTCAGCGAGCGCCCGGATCTGTTCATCCGTAAGATTTCTCGGATGCTTTGTGATCGCATAGCAATTAGAGTGAGACGCGATAAACGGTTTGTGCGAATGCTTCGCAACGTCCCAGAACCCGCCGGCATTGAGATGCGATACATCTGCGAGGATGTCGAGACGATTCATCTCCTCCAGCGCTTCTATCCCAAACGGCTTTAATCCCCTGTTCATCATCTCCGGATCCGTGGAATTAGGATATCCAAGACAGTTTTCATGATTCCAGGTAAGTGCAATGGCTCGCACTCCATCCTCATAAAGCCCGGTAAGCCTGGATATCTTGTTATCAAGGAAACGACCATCCTCTATGGTGAGCACAGCGGAGCTCTTTCCGGACTTCCGATTATTTTCCACCTCCGCACGATTCCTTGCAAGCGCGATCACATCATTGTGCCTGTCTACTGCTTCATGCAGCACCTTTACAGCATCCCTGTAAAAGCTTTCATCATCCGGTACCTCCCGGCTGCCATCCGGTTTCTTCCTTCCAAAACGCATTTCAAATGCCTTTTCCGGAGGAAAGAAAACAGCAAAAAACTGCAGCACCTGCTGCGCTTCTGCCATCTTTTTAAAATTAATATGTCCTGTTCCATCATATAAGCTCTCTGCACCATCACTATAGCCCCGCAGCAACGTATCGCAGTGCATATCCGCATAATGACAAATCATAAAAACCACCTTTCACTACACTGAATCCATGATCATCATAGCATATTTTCACACTCTCAGACAGCATTCTTTTCATTAGTTATGGTTAACACTTTAATGGGTGATGTCATCCTGAAAATTCAGCCTATCGCGTTTTTTATATGATTTCATACCCGAATCTGCGGCAAAAGCAATGCTTTGAGAGGCAGCCATGATGGTCTTTTCGGCCTATATGAAATTCTAGTGGTCTGCATACCCGAATATCTGGCACATTTTCGGGTACGTTTTAAAAGTTTTTCTGTATAGGCCGAAACGCTCCTTTTATATGTCCCTAATAAAGACAATTTTACAGTGAAATCCGTATGTATTCGGGTACGTTTGCCCCTTACACCCTGCATAGGCCGAATTCAGACCAACTCCAAACCAGATTTGAGCCAATTTCAGTTTGCAAGGCGCAAAAGAATCGATAAAAATGGGTAAAAGAAAAAGGAGACCCCATAAAGGAATCTCCTTCTCCTGATTTACTTACGCATTATCTGCTGCGATTGCCTTAGCTGCGGTACGTCCGGAAACAATGATCTCTGTAATGGCATTACCACCCAGACGGTTTCCGCCATGGATACCGCCGGTAACCTCACCAGCTGCATAAAGTCCCTTGATGACCTTGCCATCCTTATCCAGCACATGACGATCGGTATCTACAACAATACCACCCATGGTATGATGTGTGCTCGGTGCAAGCAGCCGCACACGCAGCTTGACATCATCCAGCTTATAGGTCGCAGGATCATAGGAGCCATCCGCCTTCTTATCCGCAGTACCAATCAGTGCAGAGAACTGCTTCTTGCTTACATCCTGTGGCTGTCCGCCTGTCATAATCGCCTTATCATAATCCTCTATCGTAGCCTTGACAGTCTCGGCATCGGTCTCGAGACCAAGCTCCTTAAAAAGCTCCGGAAGCTCGGCAACGGTTCTTACATACTGACGGTTAGCGACATCCTCTTCCTTATATGGATACGGTCCTGGAATCGGAACCTCTGCATTGGCAATTTCAATAAATACGCCCTTCGCACCGTCCTTTTCAATACCGTTTTTAAATTCACCAAGCGACAGTACATCTCGCTCAGAAGTCTCATCTACAAATCTCTTGCCTGTGGTCGGATTAATATAAATTGCATAGTCACCGCCGCCAAACGCAAGATTACCATTATCAATCCAGGAAATCGGCATCAACTGTGTCCAGCCCTCACCGGTCGTTGCCGCACCTGCCGCCTCTGCCATCTTGATGCCATCTCCCTGCAGAGAAGAACGGTTGGTCGTCTTGGTGGATGTGCTCAGGTAGTCACTGGACCAGTACTTATTGGTATCTACAACCATCTGAATGTTGGCTGCATATCCTCCGGTCGCGAGGATAACACCCTTGCTTGCATGCGCGGTTACCGGCGTGCCATCATACATCGTACCCTTGACACCAGTTACCTTACCATCCTCAACAATCAGCTCCTCCGCCGTGGTTCTTGTCATAATGGTATTTTTTTCATTTGCCTTTTTAAAGGAAGTCATCGGAGCTACAAAATACGTGCCCCATCTGCCCTTATACTCCTCCGACTTTCCATCACCATCGGTATCCACATTGGCACCGATGAACTGGTTCTCACGATACCACAGAGCACCAATCAACGTAGGCTGTGTATCCTCAACAAAGGTACTTCCCATGGACTCAAGCCAAGGCTTAACCTCCTGACCATCGGTAATGAACTGCTTTACAAGATCCACATTACCATAGATCCACTCAGAGCCATCTGCAGACTGACGAAGACCACCGTAATAGGTCTGGAAAATATGCAGATTTACTGTGGAAAAAAGCGTAAGCTCCGACTCCGGAGTACCTGCATCGAGCTTTGGCTGTGCCCAGTCAAGGTATGCCTTGATCTCCTGCTTAAGCTCCTTGAGAACCGGCAGATAATCTGCATGTACACCATGCTTTGAGAGCTCGTGGATGTCGCCTGCAACATACTCATGATCTTTATAATAGCTGTCGTCAAATGGTTCCTCACTCCAGCCATAGATCGTCTTCAGCTCATCGATACAACCCTGCACAGACTTGACCTTATTATAGGTCTGACCGTCAAATCCAGTACCTGTAGTTGCATCCGGATCATTTTTATCCCATACAAGATACGGCATCACAGACTGATACTGTCCACCGGATACCAGCGTATTACCGCCGATCTCCGCGTTTTTCTCCATAAGCAGTACCGTATTGCCTTCCTGTGCTGCCTGTGCCGCCGCAGAGATACCTGCACCGCCGCCGCCGACAATAACCACATCATAGGTATCCTCAATCGGATCCTGTGCCTTAAGCTCTACTGTATTTTTGGCGAATGTATCTCCGTCGCTTACGCCCGCTTCCTTGGCGGCTGCATTCACCGCTTCCTTCAGAGCTCTGGAGGTAAAGGTTGCGCCGGATACCGAATCCACGCCGGTACCATTGGCTTCAACAATCTCCGGAATCAAAATGTCATATGCCACATCACCCACATGCTCTGTTTCCTTGGAATCCTTCACCTCGATCCCTGTGATTGCGCTGTCCGTAAAGGTTGCACTTACCGTAACAGGTCCATTATAACCGGTTGCTGTACCCTCATACGTGCCTGCCTTAAAGCTTACAGTACCACTGCCCTGACTTGCAGATGCCTCACCCTTAGCCTGCTTCAGTGCATCATCAAACGCCTTTTTAACAGCATCACTTGTAATCGTAGATCCCGATACCGCATCCACATCACTGCTGCCTTTTTCCAGCAGCGTCTTTTGCAGTTCCTTGATCGCAGCTCCGCCCTTATCCGGTGTCTCTTTGTCTCCGGTGATTTCAAGATCTGTGATCTTATCCGCATCAACCGTAAGCTTTACCTTGACTTCTCCGCCAAATCCCTGTGCAGATGCTTCATACGTACCTGGTGTATAGACACCGGAAGCTGCTGTGCCTGCCGCTGCAGTTGTAGCCTTGGTACCTGCCGAACTGCCACAGCCTGCCAGAGAGAGAACCAGCAGCGCACTGACAGAAGTGGTTACAATTTTTTTCATAATACCTCCAAGATTATATAAATCATTAAGCAATATGATAAAAATGTAACATACAGACGTCAATATTTCAATTCCAATATGTAAAATATTTACCGGATACTTTACATTTATCCGAAAAATATCTCAGGATGTTTCAATAGTGACCAAAAGTCCATGTGGCAGACACACAATGGGAATATCATAGGCATCCGACGTAAGCGGTTCCATTGAGACACAGACAAGCCCCGGACAGTTGGATTCAGACATATAAACAGTGCCGTCCTTAATGGTCAGGAGATTGACATTATGATTGGAGGGATACGCTTCCTCCCCTAAGGATGCAAGAACCGTATGGAAATCCGTCTCTCTCGCGGTTCCATCCTCAATGATATACTTTTGATCTTTGTCAAGGTCTGTCCTCAGGATCTCCGTACCCTGGAAGCTGACCACCACCTGAGATTTATCCCCGACCTGTCTTTGGAAATAAAGGGCAGCAGCACTTCCAAGCAGCAGAAAAAGGACTGCCAGTCCAAGCAGGCAGTCCCTCCTATGAGATTTAATAAATGATCTGATTTTCTGTTTCATTATAATCCTTGTACTAATATTTTCCGGTCTTTCTTATTTATGTTTATTTACGATCCGGATGTCAGGATCCTTTTCCAGCTCATACGTAATAAGCTGATCCCCGTCCAGATCCTCCTGATGCAGATCTACCCCTGTAATCCGGCTGTTATTATAGGTCGTGTAATAGTAGATGCCCTGATCCATATTGCAGCAGGAGCTGTAAATTGTATACTCACAGATCGGTTTTCCATCATCATCCGTACCCAGACGGCAGCAGCCCTTCTGCTGCTCCACCGAGCCCAGAATCTTAAAGAACTGGCTCACATTTTCCGCTTCGCTCTCACCCGCAATCGAGTTCATCCTTGTAAAAGCCACCTTCACAAAGCGTGATGCCGATGACAGATCCCCGGGAATGCCTATGCCACCCATACCACGACTATAGTAGTGAACCGGAACATTCGCCGCAAAACGATTGACCGGCTCCGCTGCCGATGCTCCGAGATAATCCTGGATATGCAGCAAATGATAGTCAAACGTCGGATTATTGGTCATGACACCATAGGGATTATCGTAAATATTTCCGCCACGGCTGGTCTGCTCAAACACCACTGACTCTTTCTGGTCCGCGATCATCCAGTGCAGTGGACTTGGCGGAAGCTCCGTGCGAAATGCTGTATCCGTGATCTGAATCCTCTTTAACAGTACCCGCGCCTCCTCTACACTGCGGCACTGCCCCAGTATCCAGGAGATAAACTCAAAGGATGCGACCGAGTCCTTTGCAGGATCCTGACCGGCAGGCACATAGACTGCATTTCCCGGGAAATTAAGTCCTGCCATGCTGAGACCGTATTCATTGGTCGCATCATAATAAAGAGGAAAATCGTCCAGTACATATGCCATCCCGATCATCGCATAGTGCCGCGTAAGGTCCGGCATGTGCCTCATAGGCAGCGGCTTGTTTCTGGGCGTGATGGTAACACTCTCATGATACGAATACTCAAGATCCAGATTTCTGCCAAAATAATGATCCTTAGCATAAAAAGTTGCCGCTGTACACATAGAAACTCCTCACTTTCTTGAATGATATGTTTATTAGAATTATATCTGAAAAAGCATCATAAATCTATCCTTATTCCATCATCGGACGAGTAGCACTTTTCAATGCAAGCGGCTCCGGATCTCAAAATATAAAAAGACTGATGCCATTCCATACGTAAGGCACCAGTCCGAATATCTTCATGCGGTTAACTGTACAATAATCTTTAAATTCAGCTATTTGGATAGATTCCCTTCATCATATTAGCGATCTCCGCAGGATCTCCGCTTTCCATAATTCTTTTTTGTCTTTCTATATCCCTTTCGGCTATTTTTTTAGTATGTGCTAGCACTTCAGGTAAATATTGCGCTGGGAACTTGACCGCGCCATGCATATCCATGTGAATAATCTCCCCCGGCGCAATGTCCATAGAGCAAAGCGAAACCGGCACATTCACTGCCTCTAGCGGCATTAATCCATGTCCTGCAGCAAAACCTGTAAACATCGCCTGTACCTTAAGCGATGCCATCTCCTCCTTATCTCTGGCAGGTCCATCTCCCAGAACGCCTACAACATTAAACTGATGAAATGCCGTCATCATATTACCACCAATCATCGCATTTTTTCTTCGGTACTCTTCCGGCATATTCTGCTTCATAGCAAGAATTACCGGCTTGGGTGAATCATCAATTGCTTTTAAAATATCCACAAATCCAAGCCTGCTGAACCCCATCCCTGGAATTCCGTATACACAAGTAACGGCAAATCCACATCTCGGCTTCAAATCAGGATACAAACAATGCATCCGTTCATCCGTATACCAGTTTGTTCTATGCGGTTCATATAGTCCAAGGCAGTCGGGATCACCCGGATAGGTAGCAATCGCATTAGAAATCGTTGGCGTATCATATTTTTCCAGTTCCTTCATGCAATTAACATAAAGTTCCATTTTTCTTTCATACGTCATTCCCTATCTCCCTCATACTTTTGCCTCTTCGACTCTTTTTTTCTTGATCATTCCGTAAACAGTATATGCTATTGTAAAGATCGTAGCAAAAATACAAATTGCCGCTACCGGAGAAGAAAAAATCGGAAACCAGTGTCCATCTGTTTTCATCAGAGATCTCCTAAGGTAAAGCTCCAAAAGCGGTGAGAGGATAAACCCTACAACCATCGGTGCCAACGGATATTTATGTTTTTTTAGTATATAGCCGACCAAACCAAAGATCACCATGATCAAAATATCCAATGTATTATTATTGGAGCAGTAAGAACCAACAAAGCAGCATACAATGACGATCGGCAGCAATAGCATCGATGGGATTGACAGCATCTTGATAAAAATAGACAATCCGAAATACTCCATTAAAAAGAACATGATATTAGCCAGCACAAATGCAGCAAGAATAGCATAAACCAAGGTTGCCTGTGTCTTAAAAAGCAATGGTCCTGGAGCAATATCATTCATCTGAAATCCAGCAAGAATGATGGATGTTGCATTATCTCCTGGAATACCCAGAGTAAGCAAAATTATCATCGCTCCGCCTACGGTAGCATTATTTGCAGTTTCGGAAGCGATCACACCATCCACATTTCCTGTTCCAAAGGTTTCCGGATGTGACGATGTCTTCTTAGCGTAAGAGTATGCCATTAAATTACTAATATTCCCGCCGAGTCCCGGAAGTATCCCAATCACAAGTCCCAGTAGCGAAACAGGAATAATCATTCGAATTCTCTTAAAGTAATCCCTGAAGGTAAATTTCTCTCCCTCATTTTGATTGGTATTGGAAAAATCCAGTGCTTTTGTTGTGGCTTTATCTCTTGCGTTAGCCATAATCTGAGAAACTGCAAAGAGTCCGATCAGAACCGGCACCAGAGAGAATCCATTCGCAAGCTTGGTGATACCAAACGTATACCGATAAACAGAGCTCAGACCATCTGTTCCCACGCAAGATAAGCATATACCAAGGAGACAAGCGATTAGTCCCTTTACCATATTGTCTCCAGCCAGAGAAGAAACCGTAGTGAGTGCAAACAAGATAATGCCAAAATAATCATACGAGCTGAGCTTCAATGCGACCTTGGCAATATACGGTCCCAGAAAAGAAAGGATAATGGCACCAAAGATACCACCGACAAACGAAGAAATAATTGCCGCGCTTAATGCCGTCTTGGATTTCCCCTGCTGTGCCATCGGATAGCCATCAAAACAAGTAGCTATTGAAGCAGGTGTCCCCGGGATTCCCAGAAGTACAGCCGATATCAGACCGCCGGAACAACCTCCGACATATACGGCAACCAGGAAGCATAGCCCATTGACAGAATCCATACCAAAAGTAAAGGGAAGCATAATGGCAAGTGCAGTAAATGCCGACAAGCCTGGTAATGCTCCGACAACCAAACCACCAAAAGTACCGACAACCATGAGCAGGAGCGTCTGTACATTAAATATCGTGGCAAAACCACCAAGTAATTGCATATCTTAACCCCTCTTCTTTACTGAAATAATGCACCGACAGGCAGCTGGATACTAAAAATCTGATAAAAGATAAAATTGAGAAAAATTGGAAAAATAATTGATACACAGATCACCATGAGCAGAATTTTCCGTTCTTTCCGATCATCCTCCGGCATGAGAATCCAGCTGGCAAACAGCAGATAAATGATGGAGGTTATGGTAAAGCCAATCTGAAGCACCAGGAAATAATATGCAAATAAAAGAACTGTAGTCAAAATGAGCGGAAGATTTAATTTCTGATTTCCTGTGCTTATATCTTTTTCTTTTGCTGGTCCTGCAGACTTGGTCCTCACTGCCTGGATGATCTGAATAACCGCAAGAACTACCAACAGTACTGCTGCAAGCTGTGGAAAAAATCTGGATCCCAGTATATCCGACGTTGTCTCTTGAATCTGGAATGAACAGACATAATAGACAGCTGCCAAAATAATGATTACTATTCCCGCCAAAATGTCATTCTTTTTTTCTTTCATTTCTGTCTCCTGTTATCACAAAAATATAGAGGAGAGGGTTGATTCCTCTCCTCTTTAGTTTTTTACTGTGCTGCAAGGAATGCATCCTTATAGGGGAGAAGTGTATCTTCATACATCTTATTGCAGTACTCCTGAGCTTCAGAGCCGCCCATAAAGGTCACGGTAAGATAATTGCTCTCAATCGACTTGATAAAATCCGAATCCTTTGTAGCTGCTTCCAGCGCTGCAGTAAGCGCCGCAACCTTATCATCCGGAACATCCGGACCTGTGCCTACCCAGAAAAACTTGGAAAAATCAACATTCTTAAGTCCCATATCTGATGCCAGAGGTACATCCTGCGGAAGCAGTGCATTCTTTTCTGTGCCGAGAAGCACCAGTGGAATAAATTCCCCGGTAGAAAAATAGTCATTGGCAAGTGAATAGGAGATATTGATTACATCCGTCTGCTCTCCGAGAAGCGCGGTCATCTTTGCCGCATTATTACCAACATCCACAAACTTAAGTCCTGCATTCCATTCCTGATTCATTGCGATACCACAAATCTGGTTAGCAGCACCGATCTTACCTCCATATTCAATGGTATTCGGAGCAGCCTGCGAAGCCTTGAGCAAATCCTCCAAAGTATTCCAGCCGGAAGTCTTGTTTACAGCCAGAACCGTGGTATTATCAATGATCGGAACACCAATGGTCTTAAAAGAATCAATATTTATGGTAGATGTGCCTTGGAGGTATGGAACAAACATATCTGTTCCATTAACAATCAATGTGTTTCCATCCTGTGGTGCATCCAACGCCTCCTGCATTCCCATAACTGTGGCTCCGCCATCTACATTTTTCACTACCACATTTACTCCAGTAACCTTCTGTAGAGCTTCTGCCAGCGTACGTGTATTGCGGTCGGTATCTCCACCCGCCTTTACCGGGCAGATAATGGTAATATCATCTGTAAACTTGTAATCTGCAGCAACCGTTTCTGCTCCTTCTGTAGATTTCTTTTCTGCTGCTGTGGTATCAGCTGTGACTTCTTTAGTTTCGGCAGCTGCTTCCGTGGTTTCCTTGGCACTCGCTGTCGTTGCATTTGGTGTGGATGAAGACCCGCACGCTGCCAAAGCAGAAGCTGTCATAATTGTAGCCATTGCGATGCTAAATACTCTCTTTTTCATATGCCCTCCCTGTGCTAATAAAAATTTGAAATGTGTGTTATACTTCCCTAGATGCGATATATTTTCTTTACCACAGCATCACTTAATCTGTTAATATTCTGTCATAACCGTGCCAAAAACACCAATATGTAAAACCGTTATAGGCATCGAATTATTCGATGGCTATATATCAGCTAATTCGTTAAACCCGGAGGAAATAAGATGAACATCAGGCATTTGCAGTACATCGTGGCAATTGCAGAGAAAAAAAGTATTTCGAAAGCTGCAGAAACGCTTTATATTTCGCAGTCTTCTTTAAGCTATTATCTGGCAACACTGGAAAAAGAAATCGGGACTCCGCTCTTTCTCCGGAAAAAGGATGGTGTTGAAATTACGGAAGCCGGCATCAAGTACATCTCTGCTTGCTATCAGATTATTGAAATTCACGATCAACTATATAAAGAACTGTCTACCTGCAGTGCATCAAAAAAGATTGTGGTTTCTACTACTTCCATGTGGGGAAGCCAGGCGTTTGCCGAACTGATTCCAAAGTTTCAAAAACATTATCCCGCTGCATCCTTTCAGCTGACACAATCTGAATTTGTTTCATCCAGCGAAATTGAAAATGGCACGACAGATTTTGCTTTTATTTCTTTATCTCCCTTTGACAAAATCAAAAAGAACATACAAATCCTTCGTAAAGAGTATTTCTATTTTGCTATAGCTTCTTCTGATCCATATGCCTCAGTAAATACCGGAACTCAAATTTCTCTTGCAGAGATTTTTGAACATTTTAAAAATGCCAATTTCATCCTGTCTCGAGTTAAAAGTGCCAATTATAAAACAATCCATGCTCTCTTTCAAGAGCATGGATTTACACCGGCTAATATTACCGAAGCAAACGGTCTAATGATGACCGCAGATATTATAGCGAATGGCGGTGGTATTACCTTGATGCCAGAAAGTGGAAAAACCAGTGACCCGAGAATAAAATTTTATACTCTGGATACTCCGGTTTTCCGCTATAACACCTTGATCAGCAAACCAAAAAGCAATTTTACAGATCTGGAAAAAGCATTTTACCATTTTGCACTTAACTATTTTAAATATAAATATCCGGATCAATAACACTGACACTATAGTTAAAATCTACCAGCTGCATATTCCTGAACCTGCTTCCAGACAGAATCATCTACGTGAATGCCATCCCTCATACTAACCTCTCTTCTATGTATGGTACTCTCGCCCGGACAATGTACCGGATGCTTTTCATTCAACGGATGTGCAGCATCGGCTGCTATAATACGTTCCTCAATCTTTCGGTCAATTTCCGACTTATCCCCAAACAGATATGGGTCATAAGCAATAAAAATCTGACTGCAGCCTCCGCAGCTTCCTTTGTTAATATGTGTAATCTCTGTACCGCTGTTTCCATTGGACATCATGGTCGCCGCCAGATCCAGAACTATAGCCATACTGCTGCCTTTCCAGTAGCCAGTAGGCATAATCCTCCTTGTCTTGATAACCTCCCCAGGATCTGTCGTCATGCGTCCATTTTCATCAAATCCACATGGATATTCCGTTTGTTTACCGCTTAACTGGTATACACCTAACTTTCCATAGGCATACTGGCTCATTGCCATATCAAGCACGATCGGTCCTTTATCCCTCGGTATTGCAATACAAAACGGATTATTGCCTACGCTTTGTTCATCGCTTCCCCAAAGCGGCATACAATCCTCTGTATTGATCCAGCTGATCCCCATATACCCCTTATTTGCCGTTCTCCAAGCGTACGTTCCTCCCCGCATCCAATGTGTGGTGTTTTTCAAGGTAACCAGTCCTATGCCATGAAGCTTTGCCAGCCTGACTGCCTGATCTGAAGCAAACAATGCATTTGTCACACCAATACCCATATGACCATCATAATTCTCTGCTGCTCCTTTTGCAGCGATCAGCGTTGGTTCAGCATGAACATCTACATAGCCTTTCCGAATATAATCCACAAATCGTGGTATGCGATTTAATCCATGGCTTTCCACTCCATCTGCGCTGGATTCTGTATGTATCTCGGCACAGAGCTCTGCTTTAGCTTCCGGAACTCCAGCATTGACTAAAGCCAGTTTTATGGTGCTTCTCATTTCTTCAAATGTAACTCTCATCTGTACTTTCCTTTCCAAAGGCTACCTTGTTTTGATTGTTAATACAAAAATTCTAACGCGGAAAAAGAAATAGCCATAATACTAATAATCCATGTTGCCATCGGATTTTTAGATGTTAGTTACAGGACTTCTGTCTGAGAGGCAAGCAATTCGACAGTTGCCATACCGATACCAACCATAAATAACAATCATAAAATGAGTCAAAATAATTGCCCGGCAAAAATGCCAGGCAAGATAAATGTTTTCAGTATTAATCCAGTTTTTTCAAACTCTACACGCAATTGTCATAATAATGCGGGAGCATTATTTGCACCAAGACCCTATATCTACATTTCTTGGATATTGCCGGTATTGTTACTATCTTACCTTTATTGACATTCTCCCCCTGAGGCGCTATGATGTAGAAAATTTAACTACGGGGAGCCCGCTGAAGCGAGCTGAGAGTGAACTGATTGGTTCAGACCCATAACCTGATTTGGATAATGCCAACGTAGG
>DJXY01000148.1 GCA_002449915.1 Oribacterium sp. UBA6992 | reverse complement strand
AGGAAGCCGGCGCACTGCTCAAAGGCTTTAGGGCCGAGCTTTGGCACATTAAGAAGCTGCCGACGGCTCTGGAAGGAGCCATTTACCTCCCGGTAGCTTACGATATTTTTTGCAATGGTTTTATTGATTCCGGAGATGTGCTCGAGCAGCACGGCGGACGCGGTATTCACATCCACTCCCACTGCATTGACGCAATCCTCGACGACGTTTCCGAGCTGTGCAGAGAGCTTTGTCTGGTTCATGTCATGCTGATATTGTCCGACACCGATCGCCTGCGGATCTATCTTTACGAGCTCTGCGAGCGGATCCTGCAGACGGCGCGCCATGGATACGGCACCACGCTCCTCTACGGTAAAATCCGGAAATTCCTCTGCACCAAGCTTGCTGGCAGAGTAGACGGAGGCACCGGCTTCGTTGACGATGACATATTTTACCGGCAGATGCCTGCTGCTCAGGAAATCCGCGATGATCTGCTCGCTTTCTCTGGAGGCGGTGCCATTGCCGAGAGCAATCAGGTCAACGTGATCCTTCTCGATCAGCTTACCGATGGTGCGCATTGCTTCCTCCACGCGTCCTGCAGGCTTGGTTGGATAAATGATCGTGGTATCCAGCACCTTGCCGGTCGGATCCACTACAGCGATTTTGCATCCATTACGGTATCCGGGATCCCAGCCAAGCACGGTTTTACCTACGATCGGGGGCTGCATCAGAAGCTCCCGGAGGTTTGCAGCAAAGATCTGCATGGCGCCATCCTCTGCCCGGGTGGTAAGCTCATTGCGGATGTCGGTCTCAATGGAGGGCGCAATCAGTCTCTGGTAGGAGTCCTGGATCGCGTCCCTGCGATAGGAGTCGGTTATGGGATTCTTACCGATCCGGCTGTGGCTTTCCAGATAGCGAATGCAGTCTTCCGCAGGTGCCTCAACCTTCACCGTGAGGATTTTTTCCTTCTCGCCGCGGTTGATGGCAAGGGTTCTGTGTCCGGGGATCTGACGGACCGGTTCGGAGTAGTCATAATAATTACTGTAGGGTGTTACGGTTCCGGCAATGTCCTTGGTTCTGGCAGCCGAAAGCAGCACGCCCTCATTCCAGGTTTTCCGGCGGATCCATGCCCGAAAATCTGCGTTGTCGGAGATGTCCTCAGCCAGGATATCTTCCGCACCCTGGATTGCAGTTTTGATATCCGGGACAGCCTTCTCGGGATTTATATATTTTGCAGCTTCCTTCTCTACCGGAACCGACGTTTTGTCACTGCCAAGGTATTCGGCGAGTCCCTGCAGACCGCGCTCTCTTGCCATCATGGCACGCGTGCGGCGCTTTGGCTTATATGGACGGTACAGATCCTCCAGCTTAACGGCAGTATCCGCTGCATCAATTTCTGCACGGAGAGCCTCTGTGAGTTTCCCCTGTTCCTCAATGGAGGAGAGGATGCTTGCCTTGCGTTCCTCCAGATTTCTAAGATACGTAAGCCGCTCCTCAAACGGTCGCAGCACATCATCTTCCAGACCTCCGGTGAGCTCCTTACGATAGCGGGCGATAAAGGGGATGGTATTGCCCTCATCAATCAGGCGGATTACCGCCTCTGCCTGCGGGACACGGATGGAAAGCTCTGATGCCAGTTTTTCTGAAATATTCATTACTTGACTTCCTTTTTGTTTACGCATAAAATTTAGTAATTATGTACTCTTTAGAATACTGCGGAGAATTCCATTATGGAAGATAAAACACAAAATAACAAGAGATTTCAACCGGCAGTGGAGGCGATCCGCAGGCTTTTAAAAAGTGACCGGCAGATCCTGCTGCTTGCCATTGATGGTAGGACTGGCGCAGGCAAGACAACCATAGCCAAATATCTTGCGTCGCGCTTTGACTGCAATTTGTTTCATCTGGATGATTACTATCTGCAGGCGCATCAGCGGACGCCGGAGCGTCTCCATGAGGTGGGCGGAAATGTTGACTATGAGCGCTTTAAAGAAGAAGTGCTGCTTCCGGTCCTTGCGGGAGAGAAGGTACATTACCGGCCGTTTAACTATCTAACCATGGATTTTGATGATGCCTATGCAAGAGACATTCCTCCCAAAAGGCTTAATATTTTTGAGGGAACCTACAGTATGCATCCGTATTTCGGTGATCCGTTTCAATATCACATTTTTATGGATGTAAAATATCCGCAGCAGATTGCCAATGTCATAGACCGGCAGGGTACAGCGGAGCTGGATGATTATATCGATAAGTGGATTCCCAAGACAGACCGCTACATTGATGCCTTTAAGGTGCAGGAGAGATGCGAACTTACGATTGCATTTGAGAGTGAGTCCCTTGTGTAAATTGTATTCGTAAGGCATATGGCGGGCTTTATAGTATTTTTACAGGAACGTAATTGACAGGAAGCAGGAAGTATGAGTGAGGTTACAGATCTTAAGGAAAGACGTTTTTATCCGGCAGTGGATGCTATTGAGGAATTGCTTCGCGATCCGGAGGAGGAGATCCTCATGGTTGCGATTGATGGCAAATGCGGCAGCGGCAAGACGAGGCTCGCTGAGTTTTTGTCCCGGAAACTGGATGCCAATGTGTTTCATATGGATGATTTCTTTCTGAGACCGGAGCAGAGGACCGAAGAGCGAATGCAGGAGGTTGGTGGAAATGTAGACTATGAGAGATTCCGGGAGGAGGTATTGATCCCGCTTTTTTACGGAGATCCGGTGGTATACCGTCCGTTCCGCTGCAGCATTATGGGATTTCGCCCGGAGGATGAAATCACAATTCCGCCGAAGCGCCTTAATATTATTGAGGGCTCCTACAGCCAGCATCCGTATTTTGGTAATCCCTACCAGCTCAGGATCTTTATGGATATCGATGAAGAAACCCGCCGGCAGCATATTTTTGAGCGAAGCGGAGAGGAAAAGCTTCAGGATTTTATCGACAAGTGGATTCCCAAGGAAGATGCATATTTTGAACGGTATAACATAAAGGAAAAAAGTGATCTTGTGATTTCCTGGTCATAATAAAAAGAGGCTGCGTTTCCCCTTACGTAAGATGGGTGAACGCAGCCTCTTTGGCATTTGTAAGAAGCATATGCATTTCGTTGGAAGTGAGAGCGCATGCTTCCTTCAGTTTTGCAAACTCATTATTAAGCGTCGTATCGGAAACCGTCATGTTGTCGGTATTGATGGTAATCTTAAGACCGGCAGACAGGAGCTTCCGGAGCGGAAATGCATCAAACGACGGGAAAATCCTGGTCTGGATATTGCTTGTCGGGCAGAGCTCCAGCGGAATCTGCTTCTTGCATAGAAGTTCAACGAGTTCCGGATTCTCGAGACAGCGGACGCCATGACCAATTCTGCATGCACCAAAACGGATGGCATCACGAATGCTGTCTGGTCCGTCCGCTTCACCCGCATGGATTGTAAATGGAATGTCAAGCCCACGGATTATACTGAACAGCGGTGCAAACTCCCGGGTTGGAAACAGTGCCTCTGCGCCGGCGAGATCCATGGCGAGCACACCTCTGCCGAGATATTTTTTAGCTGCATGGATCGTATCCATGGAGGCTCTGAATGCCTCCTCTCCGCGGCCCCGCATCATGCAAAGGATCAGACCTGCCCGGAGCGTCGGATGCTCTGGATGTACCTTAATGTCCTCTGACTGATCCCGGATGAAACGCTGTAGTCCGGCAATCGCTGCTTCCACAACCTCCTCCTGAGATATCCCGGAGGTGGTGAGCGAAGAAGGCGCGAAGCGCGGTTCGGCATAGATCACGCCCTCGGAACGGAGCTCTGTGAGCAGATCATAGGTCGTGATCTCCACAGCCTCCGGGGTCTGTAAAAGCTTAAGCGGAAAGGCAAATGCAGCGAGATAGGCATTCAAATCCGGACAATCCGGCGGTACGGTCATGCGCCGCCGAAGCTCCGTGTCGTCTATGCTGTTAAGTCCCTCGAGTTTCGCAAGCCTGCGTGCTGTGCGGAGAGGAATCGAGCCATCCAGATGTATATGCAGATCAATCAGATTTTCCATTTTTACCAGTTCAGCTGTTCAAAATAACCGGCTTTTTTAAGCGCCGGGCGCAGTGCCATATAAACCACTACGGATACTATAACAGATGCAACCGCATTAATAAATGAGGAAACAAAATTTATGGTAAGAGAAAGCTCTGCGGCAGGTTTGCCAAGCACAAGGATCTTATAATAGTAGCCGATGATCGGGTCAGCAAAAACGTTAAAGACAAGACCTGCGATGGCGGCAAAGATCGCCCAGTGCAGGACATGCTTCGTATCATTGGTTTTTGTGATCTTACCAAAATGATGCGCAACCAAACCGGTAATGACACCGATAAAGAACTTACAGAATAAAGTCTTGGGTACCAGCGGCGCGTAGACCGGATCAAAAAAATCTCCGATGCTCATACCGATGGCACCGGCAATACCTCCCAGAGGTCCGCCTATGATGAATGCGGCGAGCACGACAACCGCATTTCCCAGATGGATCGAGGTCATGTCTCCGCCCACCGGGATCTTGATTTGCAGAAATGTAAATACTACATAGGATAAAGCCGCAAAGAGAGCGGCAAGTGCAAGCTGATAGGTTTTTGAGTTTTTCATGATGTACCTCCTGCTGTGTTTTATTACCGTGCATTATAGACACCGACTGATAATATTACTATTACCAAATATGGAAAATATAATATGACCAGATCATTGGCTTTGATCTGTCCGGAGAAGAACTGGTGTATTTGGAGCTGTTTGATCGTTTGGCTTAGCTTTGTTAGAAGATTATTTTTCATGCGATATCGCGTCTCTTTATAAATATTGTCTATATCTAAATCAAAATATTAGATATTAGACAGGGACAGTGCTGTGCTGTATGATGGCTTCATCAGCAAGAAGCTAACAGAAATGCGATGCATACGATATCATAGATGACAGCATTTCCTTAATTTTCAAAAGTACAGTAATATACAGAATAATGAATGGGAGGAACAACATATGGCTAAGAAATCTTTTGCAAATTCCGGCTTTGATACCAAGGCAATCCATGTTGGTCAGGAGGAAGCAGATCCTGCTACCGGAGCAAGAGCCGTACCGATTTATCAGACAAGTGCATTTGTATTTAATAATGCGGACCATGCGGCTGCAAGATTTGCGCTGAAGGATGCCGGAAACATTTACGGCAGACTTACCAATCCTACCGTGGATGTATTTGAGCAGAGAGTTGCAGCACTGGAGAGCGGTGTTGCTGCCGTTGGTGTCGGCTCGGGTGCAGCAGCTGTGACATATGCATTCAAGGCAGTTGCTCATGCCGGAGATCATATCGTATCGGCTAAAAATATCTATGGCGGTACCTACAATTATCTGGCACACACCTATCCTGAGTTTGGCGTTACGACAACCTTTGTTGATCCGTATAATTACGAGGAGGTGGAGGCTGCGATTCAGCCAAATACCAAGGCACTCTATGCGGAGACACTGGGAAACCCTAACGGTGAAGTTCTGGATCTTGACAAATGGGTTGAGATTGCGCATAAGCACGATCTGCCACTGATTATTGACAATACCTTTGCGACTCCTGTACTGCTCCGTCCGATTGAGCATGGCGCGGATATCGTAGTGCATTCCGCGACGAAGTTTATCGGTGGACATGGTACGACTCTGGGCGGCGTGATCGTTGACGGCGGTAAGTTTAACTGGAATCAGCCAGAAAAATGGCCGTGGCTTGCTACCAAAAACGAGTCATATCATGGACTTAATTTTGCAGTGGATACGGCGCCGGCAACCATTGCTACGTATTTAAGAGCCATTATCCTGAGAGATGAGGGAGCAACTCTTGCGCCGCTCAATGCATGGCTTCTGCTGCAGGGACTCGAAACTCTGTCTCTCCGGGTAGAAAGACATACGGAAAACGCTTTGAAGGTTGTAGATTTTCTTAAGCATAATCCGCATGTAGAGTATGTTTCTCATCCGGCAGCTTCTACGGATCCGGTACAGCAGGAGCTGTATAAGAGATACTATCCTAATGGCGGCGGATCCATCTTTACCTTTGATGTCAAAGGCGATGAGCAGACAGCAAAGGATGTCATTGATCATCTGGAGCTTTTCTCTCTGCTTGCCAATGTTGCCGATGTAAAGTCACTCGTTGTGCATCCGGCAACCACAACACATGCAGAGTGCAATGATGCCGAGCTTAAGGATCAGGGCATCAAGAGAAATACCATCCGTCTTTCCATCGGTATTGAAAGTATCGAGGACATCATTGCGGACCTCGATCAGGCATTTAAGGCCGTTTACGGTGACTGAGCTTTTATGATCAGCTCTTGTTATTGTTCTATCGTTTTTGCATCCTCCTAAAAATGAAAATAAGAAAAACTACCGCCGCAGAGGTTCAAGCCCTGCGGCGGTAGTTTTTTTAGGATGCTAAGAGGAAATTCTCGCTGGTTCAATGACCGGGTAGCTTACTCGGAAAATCCTACGGTATTTTGTTTATCGTATTCCACTGATAAAGATTTCAAGTCCGATCGCGATGAGGATGAGACCGCCAAAGATCGTAGCTTTACCGGCGAGGTGGGTACCGAAGCGTTTGCCGATACCTACTCCTAGATAGCAGAGGATAAAGGTGACAACAGCAATGATCAGAGACGCAAGTAATGCGGCATCCAGATGATATGCTGCGATGGTAAAGCCGACAGAAAGTGCATCTATGGAGGTGGCAATCCCCTGCATGATCAGAGCGCAGTTTCCCGTGACCTGATCCTCCTCGGGCAGCTCGCAGTGCATGCCGTCCCAGAGCATTTTACCTCCGATATAGGCAAGGAGCAGCAGCGCAATCCAGGGGATAAGCTTCTGAAACTGTTCAAAGAGCAGCAGGATGGTATGCACACAGGTCCATCCGATCATCGGCATCAGAAACTGAAATCCGGCAAAGGTTCCGGCGATTTTTATTGTTTTCTGCTGATCCATATGGGACTCCCGGAGACCGTTGGCCATGGAAACGGAAAACGCGTCCATAGCTAGTCCGACGCCCAGCAAGGCGCTGTTTATAAGAAATAAAAGATAGTGCATGAATTGCGGTCCTCCTGACATAATTCCGCTATTATATGAGCTTAAGATCTTATTAGTCAAGTCTAATGCGAAGTTTGCGGCGAGGACTACGAGGTCATTTTCATAGGTTTATAAGTAGGTGTAGGTTCATAGGCAGCCTTTGGCTTGATTTGATGCAAAAACAGTTTCATAGGTAATTTCATGCAGATTTTGCCGAGATGACAAAAATTTGCTCATGCTTTATGATATGATGCTTTTATCAAAATATGTTCTTTCCGGAAGGAGAAGCTTTTGGCAGTACAGTTTATTTTTGGCGCTTCGGGCGCCGGTAAAACCGAATACATCCTCCGGGAGTTTGTGACCAAGGCTCCCGCAAATCTTTGTAAACCCTGGCTTATCATTGTACCGGAGCAGGATACGCTTGCCATGCAGAAGCGGGTAATCTCTCATCCTGAAAATAAAGCACGTAAGGGGATTATCAACATTGATGTCCTGAGCTTTAACCGCCTTGCCTATCGCGTTTTTGAGGAGCTTACCATGCCGGTACCGAGGATCATTGATGATACCGGCAAGGTCATGATTTTACGTAAGGTGGCGGAGGATATTAAGGACAAGCTTACACTTTACACGCATCAGCTCAATAAACCGGGCTTCCTTGATGAGCTTAAGTCACAGATCTCCGAATTTTACCAGTACCGGATCCTGCCGGAGATGCTGGATCTTGCAGCAGAGCATGCAGAATCCCTTTATACCAAAGGAAAGCTTCATGATCTTGCGCTAATTTATGAAACCTTCCGTAACTATATGGAGGAGCATGGGTACATGACAGAGGAGGAGCTTCTGGATCGTCTCTATCAGTATCTCCCGGAAACAAAGCTCATCGATGGAGCTGTGATCGCACTGGATGGTTTCACAGGCTTTACTCCGATTCAGAAAAATGTACTGGAGGAGATGATGCTGGTGGCGGACCGGGTAGAATTTTGCCTGGACCTCGGAAGGAGAGATAACAGTACAGCCCATAGCCCTAAAACACCGGAGGAGCTTTTTTATCTTACCGGAAAAACCGTGCAGACAGTAACGGAGCTAGCGGAAAAAAACAATATCAGCATACTTCCGGATATCAATTTAAACCTATACGATGCTGTCACAGGAGAGGTAAGATCGCCATTTTTACGACTTCCACGATTTGAGAAGCTGCCGGAGCTTGATTTCCTGGAGCAGAATCTTTACCGCTTTGACGGAGTCATAGAGAAATTTCCCGGAAAACCTGAGGGGATGGAAATCTGGGAGGCACCGGATCAGCGGCGGGAGATGGAAGCCATTGCCACGGAGATTGAGAGGCTTGTGCGTGAGGAACATTTCCGGTATCAGGAGATCAGTATCCTACTGACAGAACCGGAGGCATACAGGGATATTGTATACAAGACCTTTTCCGAGGCAGATATCCCGTACTTTTTTGACGATCCGGGAAGTCTTTTGGATTCGCCTTATGCGGAGGTGATGCGGGCAGCACTTGAGGTGATTGACCGTGATTTTACATTTGACAGCGTGCTCAGGTATCTGAGGGCGCTCCCGGGCAGCAGTCCCATGGAGGAGGATCTTGTTGACCAGTTCGATAATTTCCTCCGGGAGCGGGGCATACGAGGCGTCAGCCGTTATCAGAGCGTATGGGATGAGCATGAGGATCTCCGGCAAAAATTTATGCTTCCGCTTCTTACGATGCGTGACAAGATTTCCGACCGCAACGCTGCCATTTCCGTGAGAGTTCAGGCACTGAAGGAGCTGCTGGAGGAAATTTCTGCGCGGCAGCTTGTCACGGAGGAAGCAGAGGCACTTCAAGAGGAGGGAGATCAGAATCGTGCAGAGGAGCTAAGGCAAGGCATGGATGCCATTGATGAGGTACTTATGCGGATTACCGAACTGCTGGGCGAGACCAAGGCATCCCGGACAGAGTTCCGGGATATCCTCGAAGCAGGACTCAAGCAGGCTTCCATAAGGGTGATTCCGGCTACGCTGGATCAGGTGCTGATCGGTGATCTCACCCGTTCCCGTTTTGCAAACCCGAGACTCTTTTTTATCGCTGGGATCACGGCAGATCGTATCCCAAAGGCGGAGTCAGATCAGAAGCTGCTGGGAGACAGGGATCGGGCGCTCTTTAAAGAGCTGGGAATGGAGCTGGCTCCGGACCGGGTGGAAAATGCACTGATTCAACGCTTTTATATATATCGCGCGCTCCTGAATCCAAGGGACAGACTGATACTGTCATATCCGATGCGTGGCAGAGACGGCAAGGGACAGAAGGCCTCCTCGCTGATTCTGGAGCTTAAGAGATTTTTCCCGGGGCTTCGGATTCATTCCCTCAGATCGGAAGCTCGCAGGATTTATACCCGTAAGGAGGCATTACGTGCCATAGCAGAAAATATGCCCGGGCTTCTGGAAGCTGCGAATGCTTCAGAAGAGCAGAGCCACACGGAGGCATGGGAAAAAACGATACGGTATTTTGCGCTACTGTATCGGGATCCGGACTACCGGGATGCAGCGCGGCAGCTTTTAACGGCGGCATTCACAAGATACAGTGGAAATCAGCTGGACCCGAGGGTTGCCATGGAAGTATACGGAAGTGTGCTTGAGGGCTCAATTACGCGCCTTGAGCAGTACAGGCAGTGTGCATATGCGCATTTCCTGCATTACGGACTGCGCCTCATGGAGCGCAAAACCTATGAGGTACAGGCTTTTGATATCGGAAATCTGTATCATGCCGCAATCGAGCTTTGTTTCCGGCTTGCGGAGGAAATGGGTAAAACGATCTCAGAGCTTACGGAGCAGGAGCTTACAGAGCTTGCAAATGAAAGCGTTGCCAGGGTTTCGTCGCAGTACAGCCACAGCATGATGCTGGACAGCGCACGGAATCAATATATTGTCCGTAAGGTGCGGAAGGTCACAAAAACCACCCTGTGGGCGCTGGCGGAACAGCTACGACGCGGCGATTTCAAGGTTGTGGGTGTGGAAAAAAGCTTTGATTTTGTGCGGGATGGGATCCGGCTCCATGGACGCATTGACCGGATTGACCGTTGTGAGGATGAGGAGCATGTTTACGTCCGGGTCATTGATTATAAGACCGGGGCTACAAGCTTCGATCTCGCTAAAATATATGACGGACAGCAGATCCAGCTTGCCACATATCTGAATGTTGCGCTTACGAAAGCTGCGATTCGCTTCTCTGAAAAGGAAATTGTGCCGGCGGGGATGTTTTATTATCACATTGATGATCCTGTCCTTAATGGAGAAGATCTGACGGCAGCCAAGGATCTCTCGGAGGCGCGGCTTCGGACGCTCCGGATGGATGGACTGGTCAATACCAGCCTGGATGCTGTCCGGCACATGGATCGTACCATTCAGAAGGAATCTGACATCATCCCGGTCACTGTCAAAAACGGCATGGTGGATGAAAAGAAAAAATCTGTGGCACCCACGGAACGGTTTATGGCACTTGGACAGTATGTGGACCGGCAGATCCGGCAGGACGCAGCGGAGATTAAAGAAGGCAGGATCTCTATTGATCCCGTAAGACTGGATGCTAAATATACTGCATGCAGCTTCTGCCCGTATCATGCCGTTTGCGGGTTTGATCCGAGAATTGCGGGCTTTGCATATCGGACAGGCATAAAGGCGAAACCGGAGGAAATCTGGGAAAGGATAGAAAATGACAGCAATGTGGACAGAGGATCAGAAGAGGGTCATAAATCATAAGGAAGGAAATCTGCTGGTTTCGGCAGCGGCAGGCTCCGGTAAAACGGCAGTGTTGGTACAGCATGTCATTGACCGCCTGATGGATGAGGAGGACCCGGTTTCATTGTCCCAGATGGTTGTTATGACATTTACGGATGCGGCAGCACAGGAGATGCGGGAGAGGATCCGCAGTGCCATTGAGGAGAAGTTAAGAGAACATCCGGGGAATGAGCTTCTGATCCGTGAGGCGGGAAACATTCAGAATGCCAATATTTCCACGATAGACTCTTTTTGCAGGCGGATCCTTATGGAAAATTATGCGGTGATCGGTCTGGATCCGTCATTTCGCATTGGAGATGAGGGAGAACTCAAGCTTTTAAAAAGTGATATTATCCGGGACATGATGGAGACGCATTATCAGGAGCAGGAGGAATGCTATATCGCTTTTGTAGATCAGTTTTCCGATCGTAAGGAGGATAAAGGTATCGAGGAACTGATTCTGCAGGTGGCGGAAGCTGCGGAGTCGCATCCCTGGCCAATGGAGTATTTAAGAGCGGAAGCGAGACAAAATAACGCTGAAGTGGAAGCATTTCTCATAGAAGATTTACGCGCAGGCTTCCGGGATGACAGGGACATTCTAAAAGAGGCAATAGAACTTTGCCTTGAGGAGGATGGACCGGAGGCATACCTTCCGGCTCTACAGCATGACCTTGATACGCTGGAGGAGCTTCTTGCCTGCGATCATCTGCGGGAGATGGTTTCAGCAGCAGGCAGGTATGTGCCGGATCGGCTGCCACGGTCCAAAAGCCTGTGGAAGGACAATGTACAAAACATGAGAAATCTGGTAAAGGCAGATCTTCAGGAGCTTAAAAAAAGACTGTTTTTACCGGATGAAACTACGCTTTTAAAAATGCAGGCGGATCTGGATCAGCATATCCGGGTTTTACTTGAGCTCACGCAGGAATATCTGGACAGATATGAGGAGGAGAAGGCGGACCGTCGTATCCTGGATTTCTCGGATCTTGAGCATAAGGCACTGGAAATCCTGTATACAGGAGAGGGCGAGGAACGGAAACCCTCTCTGATTGCGGATGATTATGCAAGAGCCTACCGGGAGATCCTGGTGGATGAGTATCAGGATTCCAATCTTGTCCAGGAAGAGCTGATCCGGGCATTATCGGGTGAACGCTTCGGACGTCCGGATGTCTTTCAGGTAGGGGATGTGAAGCAAAGCATCTACAGCTTCCGGCTGGCAAGACCGGATCTCTTTCTTACAAAGCTTTATGACAGTACATATCCCAAAATCGAGCTCTCCAGGAATTTCCGCAGCCGAAATACGGTACTTCAGTCCGTCAACGACGTATTTTACCGCATTATGAAAAAAGAAGTGGGGGGGATTGATTATACGGACCGGTCGGCGCTGTATGCCGGTAGAGATGAGCAGTCCGAGGACGAAAAAGCCATTAGAGAAGGGACATTCCGGGAGCGGGATTATACCACAGAGCTTCTTGTGCTGGGATTAAAGGATGCTGCGACAGAAACAGATGCTGCTTTGCCAAACCTTGGCAAGGAGGAGGCGGAAGCAGAGCTCATTGCCGCCAGGATTCATAAGCTGCGTGCGGAGGGATATGAATACCGAGATATTGTGATATTGATGCGTTCGCCCGGTGCCTGGGCAGACAAAATGGTAGAGATCCTAGGACATGCCGGGATCCCCGCGTATTGCATTACGAATGAAGGATATTTTACGGCAGTGGAGGTGGAAACCATCCTCTCGCTGCTCAGCATCATCGATAACCCGAGGCAGAGCATTCCGCTTGCCGCAGTCATGCGCTCTCCGATCGGCGGATTTACGGATGAGGAGCTTGCGGAGCTGGTAGCAAAGGATGGGACGCTGATCCGGAGCTTCCCGGATATGGAAGCGGATAAGGATACTTTTACTAAAGCGACCTTACCTTCGGGAGAAATGGAAGCTTTGGTAGAAACCGAAGCACCAGGAGAGCTTGTGACGGATAAAGAACCTGAGACATTCGGAGAGTCCGGGACATCCGCCTCCGGGGAGGAACCTACGGAGACGCTTCGCCGGAAGCAGCAGAGCTTTTTTGCCATGCTGGATCGCTTCCGCCGTATGTCGCATTATTTAACAATTCATGAGCTTCTGTACCGGATTTATGATGAGACCGGATATTATAATTATGCTTCAGCCATGCCGGCAGGCAATCGAAGGAAAGCAAATCTGGATCAGCTGATTGATGAAGCACTAAGATTTGAGAGGACAAGCTACAAAGGGCTTTTTGATTTTATCCGTTATATTGAGAAGCTGAAAAAATATGATAATGACCAGGGAGAGGCATCGGTGTATTCCGATCAGGACAATCTGGTACGGATTATGTCCATCCATAAATCCAAAGGACTGCAGTTCCCGGTGGTTTTTACAGCAGGTCTCTCCAGGCAGTTTAACCGAAGTGACTTAAATGCCAAGCTCCTGATTGATCCGATGCTCGGCATGGCGTGCGATTATATTGACCCGGAAACTCGTGTGCGTATCCCAAGTCTTAAAAAATTCGCCTTAAGGGAAAAAATGGAGATGGATCAGCTTGGCGAGGAGCTGAGAGTTCTGTACGTTGCAATGACCCGGGCACAGGATAAGCTGATCCTTACAGCGACATGTTCTGACCTTGATAAATTTATGGCAAAATGTGAGGATGACGATACAAAAATCACTGGCTCCAGAATCCGTTCGGCACAGTGCTATCTTGACTGGATTACCATGGCAATGGGCAGCCGGCTTTTAGCAACGGGAAGTTCCGAATGCTCGATTCGCTTACAGACCTTGAGCCTTGCAGATCTTGGAAAGCTGCAGGGGGATGAGCTTAAAAAGACGGTGCTGCTCTCGGAGGAGCTGCAGCAGGAAATCAGTGCCTATCCTGATAAAAGTCCGCTTTACCAGAGGATGCTGGAGGATTTTGCGTACCAATACCCGCACGAGGCTGCCACAAAACTGTATCCGAAGCATTCGGTTTCAGAGATTAAGGAGGCTGCCATAGAGCAGTATGAAAAAGAAGCTGCAGCAGAGACCTGGCACATCACTGCGGACCACAGCGGCTCATCAGAGCAGTATCTGGAGCCTGCAGGTGCCATGGTAGGAGATGCGTATCATCACGCACTCGCAAGGTACGACTACAGTAAGGACATGAATCAGCTGGCAGACTTGCTGCCGGAGGCAGAGTATAAGCTGATCAATGAAAAAAGATTTGCTGCATTTTTAAAAACGGAACTTGCGGCGGAGTTCCGTAAAGCACAGGAGAAACGACGCCTTTTCCGGGAGCAGCATTTTATGAAAGAGGTACCGTACAACTACCTTTTTCCGGACAGTACACTTACCGAGCCGATTCTTCTCCAGGGTATCATCGATGCTTTTATTGTAGAGGAGGACGGGATTGTGCTTGTGGACTATAAGTCCGATCATGTGCATAAGGAGGAAACTCTTGTAGGGAGGTATCAGAAGCAGCTCGAGCTTTATGCGGATGCACTTTCCTCCATCCTCCAGATGCCGGTAAAGAAAAAACTGATTTATTCTATTGTGCTGGAAAAGACCATTGCGGTCTGAAGCATCGATGACAAAGCCCGGGGCGGAAGCTTCGGGCTTTGTCATGTGCGCTTTTTATAGGCTGCATTCTCGTTATGCCTCTTAAGAGTCTGATGGTGGAATGAAACTACGCCTATGCCATAAACAGGCAGATCTTCTGTGTGAAATCAGGAAAATCAGGAATCCGCTTCCGCCGGGGTATCTTCTGCAATGATGATTTCTGAAGCGTAGGGAAGGCTCTCAATCCAGTGGCAGTACTCATGCCATTCGGTGAGCTTATGGTTCCGGCGGCTGAAATACTGGTTAACCAGCGTTTCGTAATTTAGTGTAATGGTCCGCATCTGGTTATAGGATTCCGGCAGCATCTCGATCAGATTGTACCAGTCCTCCTTATTTTTGCCGTTTTCCATATAGCGGAGGCGGATTTTCTCAATTTCATTGATATAAGCAGACATGATCTCGAGAGCGTCCGGGGTCAGATGATCATGAGAGAAATCCTCAAGCTCAATCGGCTTGGAATGGATCTTATGCATGGTGGACGTGGAATTGGCAACGGTCGCAACCTTATAGGTATCAAATTCCTTCCACCAGTAGATGGGAGCGGTGATATCCACCGATACCATGATCTGACGGATAAATTTCCGGTGGTCGGAGCCTGCAAGCCGGAGACGTCTTGCGAGCGAGAGGTCATTGGGACCAAGGATGTAATTTCCGTGTTCATCGTAATAAGAGTCGGAGCGAGCCCAAGAGTTCATCGGATTTCTTGCACCTCTCATGGCGTTTTCAAGATTCATAACAGAGGTTCTTTCCAGTTTAATCATATGTAAGACCTTTCTATGTGCAGATTTTTGTTTAGTGCAATGTACTACCGCCACCAGAAGTATCTTGGTAATGGCATGATTTCATTTATATCATAGTAACAGGAAAATGGGTCAAAAGATATAATGATAAATAAGTAACAGGAATGATAAATAAATATCAGATTTGTGTTTACAATATTACCCGGCTACGGTATAATGCTTATGGCTGTTAAAAAAATAACATATGCAGTGTGCAGCTTCAGGCTGGCTGCATTCACATAATAAAATGAATAAAGGAGAGTATAGTATGGCAAGATTTTGTTTACCAAGAGACATCTATCATGGCAAGGGTTCCCTGGCAGAGCTTAAAAATCTGAAGGGTAAGAGAGCAATGATCTGCGTTGGCGGCGGTTCCATGAAGCGTGGCGGTTTCCTGCAGAGAGCCGAGCAGTATCTTGAGGAAGCAGGATTTGAAGTAAAGCTGTATGAAGGCATTGAATCGGATCCTTCTGTTGAAACTGTTATGAAGGGTGCGGCAGCAATGGAGGAGTTTAAGCCGGACTGGATCGTTGCAATCGGCGGCGGCTCTCCGATTGATGCGGCTAAAGCAATGTGGATCAAGTATGAGTATCCGGATCTGTCCTTTGAGGATATGTGCAAGGTATTTGGTATCCCTGAGCTTCGGCATAAGGCTCATTTCTGTGCTGTTTCATCTACTTCCGGTACAGCTACCGAGGTTACCGCTTTTTCAATTATCACAAATTATGAAAACGGAACCAAGTACCCGATTGCAGACTTTGAAATCACACCGGATGTTGCCATTGTAGATCCGGAGCTTGCAGAAACCATGCCGCAGAAGCTGGTTGCACATACCGGTATGGATGCGCTGACGCATGC
>DJXY01000072.1 GCA_002449915.1 Oribacterium sp. UBA6992 | reverse complement strand
GGATTATAAATCTGTATATCCAGAATTATCTGACATAAATCAAAATGCAATTATATCATAGCATCATCTGCCGTGTTCTTAAAATTCTGCTTTTCCAACCATTGCTTTTCTTCTTCGCTTTCAGGAATATCAATCCGCTCTATCTTGAAGATAACAGGGCATGTACCGTCATTGCAGCAGGCGATCATCATTCTGTCATCATTTGTCCACTTGCGCATAATAGAGCCGCCCTGTAACGCCGCATAAACATATCGGCTGATAGCGTCCCATGCCTCGCCACAGAATTTCCCATTCATAAGATGATAAAAATCATCCTGCTCCGGTCTTGTCTTCTTTCAAGTGGCTTTGAAATCAATGGATTCGCGGAGGTTATTGATTCGTTCTTTGTTCCGTATCTCTGCTGTCCGCCCAGCTTCGATCTCTGTCTTTCTGCTTCTTAGCTCCTGCACCCTTTCAGCAAGCTCTGTGACATCCCACAGCCACGCCAGACCAACTTTCACATTTTTTCTAAAAGAAAATGCGGCACCCGCCTCTCTTCTCAGAAAGACGGATGCCGCAGAAATGGCTTAAACACGGGCTTTTTCAGCCCTCTCTTATTTTGTTCTTGTTAGCAGAGCCACGGTCTCAACATGTACTGTCATAGGAAAATTATCCACAGGGCGGACGCGCTTGAGTTCATACCCATGTGCTCTCAGATATTTCACATCTCTTGCCAGCGTCGCAGAATCACAGCTTACATAAACAAGCCGCTCCGGTGCCATCGAAACAATCGTATCCAACGCCCGTTCATCGCAGCCCTTCCGGGGCGGATCCACACAGACAACATCGATCCTTTCCTCCGGATGCTTTGCATACCACTCCGGCAGCACCTCCTCCGCAGCGCCAACGTAAAACTCCGCATTGGAAATTCCATTTAACTCTGCATTTTGCCGGGCATCCTCGATCGCCTCCGGGATAATTTCCACGCCATACACATGCCGCGCCCTCTGACTCATAAAAAGAGAAATCGTACCAATGCCGCAGTACAGGTCCCAGACATTTTCCGTACCATGCAGGTCCGCAAACTCCAGCGCAGCACCATACATCTCCGCCGTCTGGACAGGATTCACCTGATAAAAGCTGAGCGGTGAAATCCGGAAACGGACACTGCCGATGGAATCCTCGATGTATCCCGGACCAAAGACATTCACAAGCTCACGTCCCATGATGACGTTGCTACGCTCTTTGTTGATGTTATAGTTCAGGCTCCGTAGGCGAATGTCTCCAGCCTCCTGAAACGCGCGCACGAGCTCCTCCTGATGCGGAAGCTTGTCCTGATTAATCACAAGACACACCATGAGCTCCCCGGACGCAAAGCCCTTACGGATCAGCACGTGCCGGACAATCCCCCTGCCGCTCTCCTCGTGATACGGCTCGATACCATAGGTCTTAATCCATGTAAGGATAATCTCAAGAATTCTTTTATTTTCCTGTACGCCAAGCAGGCAGTCCTCACAGCGGATTACACTGTGGGTTCTGCCTGCATAAAATCCTGCGATGATATTTCCATCCCGGTCTCTCGCAATCGGAAACTGCGCTTTATTTCGATAGCGCAATGGATGCTCCATGCCAATGATCGGCTCAAAAGCCCGCCGCAGAACATCCTCCTCGACCTCTCCGATCCTTAAAAGGTTGTTATACACCTTCTCCGATTTAAACCGAAGCTGTGCAGGATAGCTTAATTCCTGCAGCTGGCATCCGCCGCAGCGGCGCGCAATCGGGCAGGGTGGCTCCACCCGGTCCGGGCTTACCGTAAGCACCCGGACAAGTCTCGCAAAGCCGTAGGTTTTTTTTACCTTGGTTGCCGCCGCGAGTACATGATCTCCAACGACGGTATCCTTGATAAACCAGACAAAGCCATCCCGTCTGCCGATTCCGAGTCCTTCGGACGACATATCCTCTATCGTTACTTCAAACTGATCATTTTTCTTCATGGCTAGTTCTGCGCAGATTGCTGTCAATCAGCCGGTTAAAGCCGATCCATCCATTGTTCTCACTCACCTTGCCATTTTTGTCGGCTGCGTTAAGCGCCTCCCGCATGGTTTCCAGCTTGGCATCCACATTGTCGGCAAATGCAAGCGCCATAGCTTCCATCAGCGCGGGCTTCTTGGGCGAGCCGTATTCAAGCTCTCCGTGATGTGCCAGTATGCAATGTCCAAGCTCTGACGCAAGCTTCTCAGGGAAGCCCGGAATATCCTTTGCCGTCTGCATTGCCATTTCATAGCCGATCACAATATGACCGATGAGCTGACCTTCATCACTGTAATCATTTCTCGGAAAAGCTGTCAGCTCCCGCACCTTACCGATATCATGGCAGAGCGCCGCCGTCATCAGGAGATCCCGGTTCAGATCCGGATAATGCTCCGCAAAATAATTACAGATCGCCGCAACAGAGAGACTGTGCTCCATGAGACCACCGACATATCCGTGATGCACCGACTTCGCGGCACTATGTACACAAAATTCCTTATAAAATTCGGTATCCTGAACAAAAATCCGGTTCAAAAGCTCCTTTAAATACGGATTCTGAATGCTTCTGATATCCTGCTCCAGCTCTTTTTTCATATCGTTGATATCTCTTCCGGACACCGGCAGATAATCCTTAGGATCGTAGGAGCCCTCATGTGCTACCGTAAGGCGCTGAATACTGAGCTGATTGGTGCCATTGTAGACCGTGACATTTCCCTCTACATAAACATAGTCAAGGACATCAAAGTCATTGATCCCCGGAGAGTTCGGCTCCCACACCTTGGCATCAATCGAGCCGGTCCGGTCCTGCAGCGTGACATTGAGATATTCCTTGCCATTTTTGGTCATCGCTGCATTTTTAGTTTTTACCAGATAGACATCCGCTACTCTCAGTCCATCATGGAAATTTTCAATATATTTCATTTCATTTTTCCTTTGCTTAAAAAACTCATTGAACTCCATTTTACCGCTCACCTCGCTGCTACCGTTAACGGGAATGCAACCTCCGTATATTCTGTCCCTTTCTGACGTAAAACCGACAATGTCACCGTGTCTCCAACCTTTAATTCCTTGAGTGCAGTGCTTAAATCCAACGCCGAGCCAATCTCCCGGTCTCCTACTCTTACAAGGATATCACCACTCTGGATCCCTGCCGCATATGCCGGAGAGTCCGTCCGCGCCTCCTGGATGTAAAGCCCCGCGGGAATCCCCTGCTGCTGCATCTCTGCCGTGATCTGCTGGACATTAAGTCCAAGATACGGCACAGGCGTACCATTGATGAGCGATTCCACCGTACCAAGAAAATCAGAAATGCCCGCAATATGGCAGTAATGCTCCGGACTTTTGCCAAAATTTCCGGAAACCCAGCCGACAAGCTCCCCGGAGGTATTTAGTACAAACGTACCCATTGTACCATCACTGTCAAGGTCTGCAAGGATTTCCCCTAATGTGCCATCAATATATGGATAATTATAGTTTATGCTGGATACATTGCCATAGCTCATCGAGTACAGCTCTCCTGCCGGTGCGCCCACGGAAATCACAAGGTCTCCCTTTTGCAGGAGATGCGAGCTGCCAAGGCGAATGCCGGTAAGCTCTGTGCGGTCCTTTTCCGAAACGGAAGAAAGCGGTATAGAAATGATAGCGATATTGTCCGTGTGATCCAGTGCCTTAACCTGTCCAGAATACACACTTTCCCTGAGGCACGTAACCTCTACAGTATCCTGTTCCTTTAAATCCTGCCCCGGACACATGATCAGGATTTCATCCCCAGTCATCGCGATAATCACACCGGCCCGGCTGTTCTCCGCCTTGATGTCCTGTCCCAGAAAGTCCTTCTGACTGACACTGCTCGTCACCTCAACGATAGATTTTTCCGCCTCGGTGGCTACCTGCTTGAGACTCGAGACCATAGCACTTACCGCATTGACAGAAAACGGATAGGTCTCAATCTCCGACCGTACAACCTCCTCAATCGGCTCCGTTTCTTTTGCCGTGGTTTCTGCCTCCTGAGGGACAGCTGTAGTTTCCACCGGAACCGTAGTTTCCGGCTCAAGATCCACCGTTTCCGGCTCCGTCGGATGAATCCGCGCAGAGATCCATGGTTCGCTTACCGCAAGAGTCCCTGCGCTCACCACACCAAAAAGCAGCGCAGACACAATCACCCGGACATAGTGCCTTGCGCGCTTCCTCCAGCTCTGCTTCCTTCCGACGATATTTTCTTTGATAAAATCTTTATCTGCCATAATCTGTATTATATACAGAACCCGTATGGCACGCAAGAAAAAGCCTTGCGGACTTTACCTGCTCTTACCTGCCGGCATCTTAAGCCGGTAAAGCCGGCAGATAAACATGCGCTATGGAAATCCCACTTCCGATTTGGTATAATTCTTTCTATGAATAAAAAAGCATTTATCACTCTCGAATACAATAAGATACTCCTTAAGCTTGAAGACTATGCAAGCTCCGAGGAAGGAAAAAAAGAAGTCCGCGCCCTGGAGCCATCATCAGATATCAATGAAATCCGGACAAATCAGGACGAAACCGAGTCTGCGGTTAACCGGATCCGGCTCTATGGAAATATCAGCTTCTCCGGCGTAAAAGACGTACGGGATTCTCTCAAGCGTCTTGAGATTGCGGCATCCCTCTCTATCCCGGAGCTGCTTGCAATCAGCGGGATCCTTACGGTCGCTGCAAGAGCCAAGGCATACGGCAGAGACACCGATGAAGACAAAAAAGCTCCGAAACCAGTGCCGCGCGAGATCCGCAAGGTACAGCACTATACCAAAAACCTGCAGAACCAGGCTTCTGTGTCTTCCGAGGAACCGGAATCCACAGAGGATGCACTGAGCTCATATTTTCATGCGCTTGAGCCTCTGACCCCAATTAACCGGGAAATCACGCGATGCATCATTTCCGAGGATACCGTCGCGGATGATGCGAGTGACGGACTCTACAGCGTGCGCCGCAAAATGCATGTTCTGGAGGAGCGGATTCATTCACAGCTAAACGCGACGTTAAATTCCTCCCGCGCGATGCTGCAGGAGGCGGTGATTACCATGCGGGATGGCAGATATTGTCTTCCGGTGAAAGCAGAATACAAATCCTCTTTCCCGGGCATGGTACATGATCAAAGCTCGACCGGCTCTACGCTTTTTATCGAGCCGATCAGTATTGTCCGTATGAATAACGAAATCCGGGAACTGGAGGCAGAGGAAAAGAAGGAAATCGAGAAGGTTCTGGAAACTCTTTCCTCTTCGCTGATGGGCTCCACGGAACAGATTGCCGAGGATATCCGCCTGCTGTCACATCTTGACTTTGTATTTGCCAAGGCAAAGTATGCTCACTCCATCAAGGCCACAAAGCCCGGCTTCAACGACCGCTACTATATCAACATCAAGGATGCCCGCCATCCTTTGATTGACCCCGCCAAGGTTGTGCCGATCAGCATCTACCTCGGAGATGAATTTTCCATGCTGGTAATTACCGGACCTAACACCGGTGGTAAAACCGTATGCCTTAAAACCGTCGGACTTTTCCAGCTGATGGGTCAGGCCGGCTTGTTTATCCCTGCCTTTGAGGGCTCGGAGCTTGCAGTGTTCGATGAGATTTTTGCGGACATCGGAGACGAGCAGTCGATTGAACAGAGTCTCTCTACCTTCTCTGCGCACATGACCAACACAGTCCGGATCCTGGGTCAGGCGGACGCGCACAGCCTCTGCCTCTTTGATGAGCTCGGCGCCGGTACAGATCCCACAGAGGGTGCCGCCCTTGCCATGGCAATTCTTAATTTCCTGCATAACATGCAGACCCGCACCATTGCGACGACGCACTATGCCGAGATCAAGGTCTATGCGCTCTCTACGGAGGGTGTGGAGAATGCAAGCTGCGAGTTTGATGTCAATACCTTGAGCCCGACCTATCGCCTGCTCATCGGGGTACCCGGGAAGTCCAATGCATTCGCAATCTCACAGAAGCTCGGACTGCCGCAGTTTATCATTGACGATGCCAAAAGCAGGCTGGAATCCGAGGATGTCAAGTTTGAGGATGTCATCGCAAGTCTCGAGGAGAGCCGCGTTACAGTAGAGCGTGAACGGGCGGAGATTGAGAAATACAAGGCGGAAATCGAGGAATATAAGCGGCGCGCCCGGGAGAGCTCCAAGGGCGTGGAAAAGGGTCGGGACCGGATCCTGCAAAAGGCTCGTGAAGAAGCCGCCGAGATCCTGGCAGATGCCAAGGAAACGGCGGACTCCATCGTAAAAGAGCTGAGGAAACAGGAGCAGAACAGCGCCAGCACCATGGATGCCGAGAAGACCCGAAGTAAGCTCAATAAAAAGCTGAGAGAAACACAGGCATCCCTCTCCAGCGGCAGTGACAAGGTCAAGGGACCTGCACAGCCGATCAGTCCCAAAAAGATTCGGATCGGCGATACCGTCAAGGTGCTCTCCATGCATCTCAATGCCACGGTTGCCACACTGCCGGATCAAAATGACAATCTCTATGTAACTGCAGGCATCATCCGGACCAAGGTCAACATCCGGGATCTGGAGCTGGTACATGAGCCGTCCGTTTCCGGTCCGGGGATTGAGCATAAAAAGGGCAGCACCAAGGGCCGTGGCAGCATTGGTATGTCCAAGGCTATGGGCATCTCTCCTGAAATCAATCTGATCGGAGAAACCACCTCCGAGGCACTGCCGGAGCTTACCAAGTACCTGGATGATGCCTATCTTGCGCGTCTTCCACAGGTGCGGATTGTCCATGGGCGTGGAACCGGTGCCCTAAAAAAGATGGTGCACACTGTCCTTAAAAAGAACAAGTACATAGATTCCTTCCGTCTCGGAGAATACGGCGAGGGCTCTGACGGTGTTACGATAGCATTTTTTAAGAAATAAATTTCGGTTGATTCCAATCCGCAAGGAGGCTTACTTTGGCTGAGAAACAGAAAATTCTGATAGTGGATGATGACAGCTCAATTGCAGAGCTGATTTCCCTGTATCTCATGAAGGAAATGTACGATACCAGGATCGTTGAGGACGGAGAGTCCGCGCTCAAGGTCTTCCCCGAGTATCAGCCCAATCTCATCATTCTGGATCTGATGCTGCCCGGA
>DJXY01000137.1 GCA_002449915.1 Oribacterium sp. UBA6992 | reverse complement strand
CGATCTTAAAAGCAAGCTCCAGGAGGCACAGAGTAAAAGGACTGCAGCAGAGGAGAAACTGAAAACCGCGCAGGATAACAGTAAGTCTCTTACATCCGAGCTAAGTAAAAATCAAAATGCTGCACAGGATACCAACCGGAACAATCAGAAATCCCTAGAGGACAGTAAGTCCCAGGCGGGTACTGCACGACTTTCTGCAGAGAGTGAGCAGATGAACGCACAGAATGAGGTAGATAAGATCAAGGAGCAGATTCAGAAAGCAACAATCGTTGCACCGATTGACGGCATTGTCACCGGTATCGAGGTGCAGGAAGGTAAGGCATATAAAGGCGAGATTATCGCCACAATTCAGAATACTGCAGGCTACAAGGTGTCAGCAGAAGTCAACCAGTATGATGTGAGTGATGTTTCACAGGGCATGCGCGCAGCCGTTACAACCAAAACAACAGGGGATCTTGAGATGCCGGGTACACTCAGCTTTGTTGCACCGCTTCCCTCCACGACGACGTCTGTTTCCAACAATACGACAACGACGAGCAGCTCCGGTAATTATCCGGTGGAAATCACACTGCAGGATCCAAATGACCGCCTTCGTCTTGGCATGTCTGCAAAGGTAACCATTATTGAGGATGAGAAGCCGGATGCGCTGACGGTGCCGATCAGTACGATCACAACAGATGCAGATGGTACAAGCTCGGTTACAGTTGTCGGGGCGGACGGAAGTGAAACGCAGATCCCGGTTACGGTTGACTTAAAGACAGATTATTACGCTGCAGTGACCGGTGACGGTCTTAATGAGGGAGATCAGCTGAAGCCCGCAGATACGATGGAAGCGGCAGAAGGAGATGGAACGGATGGCGGAGCCAATATTATGTACTGAGTATAAGGCAGGAGAAAACATGAATGAGCAGAACGTTATCATGGAAGCCAGAAACATTCACAAAAGCTATAACATCGGGACGGAAAATGAAATTGAGATTCTGCATGGCATTGACTTTACCGTACATCGCGGCGAGTTTGTTTCCATTGTCGGAACCAGCGGCTCAGGTAAGTCAACGCTCATGAATATCTTAGGGATCCTCGACCGCCCCACGGTGGGAAGCTATGTACTGAATGGAATCGATGTAAGTACGTCGAGTGACACGGATTTAAGCCATATCCGGAATCAGGAAATCGGTTTTGTATTTCAGACCTATAATCTTATCCCGAGGACATCGGCACTTCGGAATGTTGAGCTTCCGATGCTGTACGCAAGAGTCCCGGAGAAACGCAGGAGAGAGCGGGCGGAGGAGCTGCTTCGGCTCGTGGGTATGGAGGAACGGATGGACCACACTCCGGATGCTTTGTCCGGTGGGCAGAAACAGAGAGTTGCGATAGCGAGGGCACTGGTAAATCATCCTTCACTGATCCTTGCGGATGAACCGACCGGCGCGCTGGATTCGCATACCGGCAGAGTCATCATGAATTTGTTTCATGAGCTTCACAGAAAAAGCGGGATTACCATCGTGCTGATTACGCATTCACAGGAGCTTGCCGAAGAGACGGAACGGATCCTCACACTGAAGGATGGAGTCTTTATCGGAGAGAGGAGAGGTTCCAAGTATGTTGCTTGAAAACATAAAGCTTGCATTTACAGGACTCATGGCCAACAAGATCCGGAGTTTCCTTACCATGCTGGGCGTCATTATCGGTATCGCGGCAGTGATCGCAATTATGACGGTCAGCAGTGCGATGCAGAGATCTGTGATGAGCATGATGGGAAGCATGGGCACCAATCGTATCGAGTTCTTTCTTACACAAAAGGGGAATGATACTGCGGTGAGAGATACGGATAAGACCAAGGACTATATGTCCGAGGATGATTTCAAGGATCTTATGCAGCACTTTCAGGGACAGGTTGAGGGGCTGGCGCTGGAGAGGAGCCTTGGTAATACGATCATGGAAAAGGAAGATGGCAGAACGCAGGCATCCATTAACCTAAGCGGAGGCAACAGTCTTGATATCAAGACCAAAAATCTAACTATGCTTGCGGGACGGACGCTAAGCCTTGAGGATCAGAAAAGAGCAGCTAAGGTTGCACTGGTATCAGACCGTTATGTGGAAAAAATGATTGGTCCGGATGTAAATCAGGCGCTTGGACAGGAGATTGAGATTCTGATCGACAGCAAATATTACGCCTATACGATTGTCGGAGTCTATCAGTATAACGTAAGTGCAGCATTTGGCGGAAACATGGAGGATATGCCGACTGACGTTTACATTCCCCTTGCGACAGCCAATCTTCAGGTAAAAGACAGTGAGTATTATGACAGCTTTACGCTTTTTACCGCCGAAGCTGCCGATCCGGAGACACTCTGTCCGGAGATTCAGGACTACTTAAATAACGGGAAGTATCTGGATAATGACACCTACATGGTCTTTGGCTACAGCATGAAGGAGCAGATCCGTCAGATGACATCCATGCTTTCCTCACTGAAGCTCGCCTTTGTGGCGGTCGGGGCCATTGCACTCCTGGTCGGCGGTATCGGTGTCATGAACATCATGGTGGTGTCCATAACCGAACGCACTCGGGAAATCGGGACACGCAAGGCTTTGGGAGCTACCAATCTCGATATAAGGCTTCAGTTTATTACGGAGGCGGTGATGATTTGCCTCATCGGAGGTGCGATCGGCATTCTGCTGGGACTTGGACTCGGTATAATCGCCTCATCGCTTCTGCATTTTGAGGGACATCCTTCGATCGCAGGTATTGCAGTAAGCGTACTCTTTTCCATGGCGTTTGGTGTTTTCTTTGGCTATTATCCTGCCAATAAGGCGGCAAAGCTTGACCCGATCGAGGCTTTACGCTATGAGTAAGAGAATCGGGTAGACATGCACATATCATGATAAAGATATGTATAAGAGAAATCCGTGAGATGCATACGGCATTGTAAAGTATTGTAACGAGAGGACAAAACCGTGAGAGATAAAAAGTATCGTATTTTAATTGCAGAGGATGACCGTGACATAGTGAATCTGTTGGAGCTGTATCTTGAGAATGCAGGCTACGAGGTGCTGACTGCGGAAAATGGGCTTCTGGCGTGGCAGCGTTTGCAGCAGGATACCGTAGATCTTATCATTATGGACATCATGATGCCGGAGATGGATGGATATCAGCTGATCCGGAAGGTGCGGGAGAGTATGAATGTTCCCGTCATCATCTTATCCGCCAAGACCGAGGACAGTGACAAGATCCTTGGACTTGATCTCGGCGCAGACGATTATATCGCAAAGCCTTTTAATCCGCTCGAAGTGGCAGCCAGAGTGCGCTCCAACATTCGCAGGTTTTATCATTTAAATGAACATAGTCCGGTGGCAGAGGTAAAAGTTCTGGAGACTGGCGAGCTTAAGATGAATCTGGAATCCATGACGCTCAGAAAAGGAGAGAGGGAGATCATGCTGACGCCGACAGAGTTTAAGATTCTGCGCCTCCTTATGCAGCATCCGGGCAAGGTGTTTACCAAGCTTCAGATCTATGAGAGCATCAATGGTGAGTACTTTGAGAGTGACGACAATACGATTATGGTGCATATTTCCAAGATCCGAGAGAAGATTGAGGACGAGCCTAAAAATCCGGTCTATCTTAAGACCATCCGCGGGCTGGGATATAAGATTGAAAAAAATATATAAGATAGAATTTCAGGAAGGATAAGCATTACATATGGGGGATCAAAGGATGAAGCGGAAGGGAAGCCTGTATTTCCTGATTATGCGGGGATATCTTGGGTTGATTGGCATGACGATTGCGATTCTGCTGATTTGTGGCGGTATCTATTATTATGGTTCTATTAAAATAGCGGATAAGTATCTTAATTCTACAGTGCCACAGAGCTATACGGAAACGATCCCGATTTCCAATGGAAATGGAACCATGATGGTGCGTTCTGAACTGGATCTTAATAATGAAGTGTATTATGTGACAGATCTCAAAATCCTGGATGACAGTGGCAAGGTGCTGTATCAAAACAGCGACAGGAGCGTTGCAGAGCTTCAGGCGGAGATTGACAAGACAAATGAGCAGCCGATTTCCAAACAGTACTGGAATTATAATAATGCAATGCATCAGTTGACTATAGCATTGATTGCGGGATTTCTTGCAGGGGAGCTTCTAAGCATGCTGGGTTTTGTCTTCCGGATGAATCAAAAGGTTTCCAAGCCGCTGCGTCTTCTAGACGATGCGATGGAGCAGATGCAGAGCGAGGATTTGGATAAGGTCAGTCCAATACGGTATCAGGGTGCCCAGGAGCTTCAAAGTATCTGTCAGAGCTATAACAGGATGTTGAATGCATTAAAAACCAGTATGCTAGAGAGGAAGCAACTGGAGGAAGGAAGACAACGTCTTATCGCCGGCATTTCCCATGATTTAAAGACCCCGATCACGGTGATCCAGGGCTACAGCCGCGCGATTGTGGACGGGACCATCCCGATGGAAAACTGGAAGCGCTATGCGGATACGATTTACCGGAAGTCGGTTTTACTCACGGATCTTATCAATACCTTCCATGAATACAGCCGACTGGAGCATCCGGATTTTTCCTTTCATAAGGAATGGGGCGATCTTGTAGAGTATCTCCGGGAATACCTCGCGGAGAAATACGAGGAGCTGTCTCTCAGCCACTATGGATTGGAAGTCAATCTCCCGGAGGAGCGAGTAGATTATTATTTTGATAAGGTGGAGTTCCGAAGGATATTTGAAAATCTTATCAACAATACGGTGCGATACAACCCGGAGGGTACGAACATTTATGTGAGTCTCATGGTCTCCCATGTCAATCACTGGATTGTCATGGATGTGGCGGATGATGGCATCGGTATTTCGGAGGAGCTTCGCCAAAATATTTTTGATGCCTTTGTGACAGGAGATGCCTCCCGGCAGTCAGGTAAGGGATCCGGTCTCGGACTTGCCATCGTGCGACGTGTTGTGGAAGGACATGGAGGTACCATTACTCTGCTGCCAAAGGGCGCTGTCGGACACAGCACCACCTATCGCATTATCCTGCCAAGATCGTGACAATATCAGGAAAGTATACCAGGAAAGGATAAAGCTATGCGGAAATGTAGAATTTTAAAATATATGTGTCGAGGTGTAGTGTTTGCAGCAGTCCTTGGTTTTTCAGGAACATGTTTGAATGTTGGAGGGGGAGAAGCATTCGCAAAGGTAAGAGATGAGGCTGATTATGCGTTTTCGGATTTAAGCTTTGACATCTCGGACAATGTGGTTATGGCGTATTGGGATCGTTCGCAGGAGGACCAGCGCTATCGGGTATCGCTCTATAAGGACACCGTCTCCAAGAATACGCGCATCGGGCAGCCGGTGACGGTTTCGAGCAAGGACCACTACGATTTTACTAAGCGGATTCTGGAGCAGGGCGCCGGGGATTATATTTTTACCGTGGAGGGACTTAAGTACAGCGATCTGCAGACATCCGAGGTGCTGCATCTCAGCTGGGAGGAGTTCTATGAAATTGATGACAGATACCGGGATGAGCATCCGGTAGAGCCAGACGGTATATACAGAGCAGTGTATCCGGCGCAGAGAGGCGCAGGCGGGACAGACAATGAAAACGTACATTCTGATAATAAAATGTCAGGACAGAGCGCCGAGGCCGGGGGTAATAGGAAGGCAACTGCAGCGCCATCGGAACTCTCCGGTTGGGTGAAGCTCGACAATGAAAACTGGTATCATTTCAGCAACGGTAAAATGGATACGGGCTGGTGGCAGGACCAGGCGGATGGAGTCTGGTATTATCTTAAGCAGGATGGAGTCATGGCGACAGGCTGGCTTCGGATTGCCGGCGTCACGCAGCATTTTGACGCCAGCGGGAAGTGGATTTCTGTTTAAGCGAGTGTCTGGACTTGCCGTAAAGCTTCACTTAGGTGTATATTGTTAATAAATTAACTGATGAAGACAATGCTCTCTGTCAGCTAACTTTATAAAATTATTAAATACACTGATCTAAGAGGAGGCCAATATAATGTATAATTTCAGATTCAGCATACCTACAACAATTTATTTTGGTAAAGGGCAGATTTCACATCTTTCAGAGCTTGCCAAGTACGGTTCCAAGGCACTGCTTGTTTATGGTGGGGGCAGTATCAAACGGAATGGCATTTACGATACAGCCATGAAGATTCTGGGCGATGCCGGAGTCCGTGTTACAGAGCTTTCCGGAGTGGAACCAAACCCAAGAATCGAAACGGTCCGGAAGGGCGTGCAGCTTTGTAAGACACAATCTATTGACATGGTGCTTGCCATTGGTGGTGGAAGTACCATTGACTGTGCCAAGGTAGTAGCAGCTGGGGCACTTTATGAGGGAGACGCCTGGGATCTTGTGATTGATCCTGTGAAGATCACAAAAGCACTCCCGATCTTTTCTGTATTGACACTCTCTGCGACCGGCTCCGAGATGGATGCATTCGCAGTAATCTCCGACATGACAAAAAATGAAAAGTGGGGTACAGCCGGAGATGCGTTAAAGCCAACCATGTCTGTGCTGGATCCGACCTATACGTTTTCCGTATCTAAAAAGCAGACGGCAGCAGGTACGGCGGATATGATGAGCCATACCTTTGAGAGTTATTTCACCAAGGAGCCTGGATGTGATGTGCAGGCAAGATTTGCAGAAGGACTGCTCAAGACCATGATCAAGTATGGTCCGATTGCATTGGCAGAGCCGGACAATTATGACGCACGTGCCAATCTGATGTGGGCGGCAAGCCATGCAATCAACGGTCTTATTGCGGATGGCAGTAAGCCGGCTTGGTGCGTACATCCGATGGAGCATGAGCTCTCTGCATTTTATGACATTACACATGGTGAGGGACTTGCGATCCTGACACCGGTTTGGATGGAGTTTGTGCTTAAAAAGGATCCTTCCACGGCGGTTAATTTTGCAGTTTATGGCAGAAATGTTTGGGGAATCTCCGGAGATGATGACATGGAGATCGCTGAGGAGGCGATTGACAGGACACGGAAATTCTTTACAGAATCCATGGGACTTCCGGCAAATCTCCGTGCTGTTGGCATTCACAGCGATGAGCATTTCAAGGTCATGGCGGAAAAGGCGACCAAAGGAAGTGCCGGATTCTTTGTGCCACTGACCAGCGCGGATGTTGTTGAGATTTACAAGGCGGCGTTCTGATTTCATCATTGGTAGAAAAACCAAAGATTTTATCTGCAATAGTTTATATGATTTTTGAAGCATACCCTAATCTGATCATTAGAGGATTAGGGTATGCTTTTTTAAAGCTTTTCTGTGAGTTTCCTGCCGGGAGACACCTGGATATCTGCAGAACAACAAAATATCATCCGTTTTTTAGACGGTATTTAGTGAATCCAATGGTGCCCAGGAAATCTTGCTGTATCAGTCAACCCATATGCCACTTGCATCCACGTGATAACCATCCGGGGTCAGCCTATTCATATAAAGAGATCCAAGTGGCTGACCGCTGACCTGCGCTTCGGAGAGATAATACCATTGCTCACCAATGTTCTGCCAGCCGGTGTACATGGCACCATTTCCTTCCTGAGGTCCCATGTAGTACCATTGCATGCCGCTGACAATCCAGCCTTTATAGACATGTCCATCCTGGTTGTCAATAAAATACCATTTTCCATTTCTCTTAACCCAGTGACCATCCGTGCTTGCCGTGGTGGTTGTACTGTTGCCGTATGTCACGGCACCTGCCATTGCCGGCATAGAGGCGGAAACAGCAAGCAGCAGACTCATTGCAAGAACTGCGATTCTCTTTTTCATTTTAAGTCTCCTTTGATTGATTTTTAGTGTCTAAATCATGATGCACTTATGGATTTGGTTTGTATGTGTCTTACATGCGATGCATTTATGAATTGTCACTACTGTATAAATTTTATCATTATAAAGATGCCGAAACAGTATTAAATTGATTAAGAAATATTACAAAATTAAGACAATAAACTCTGCGCCCGCACATTTTGTGCTACCAGGCGAATCTGATCGTTTATAAATCCCCTACAGCTTGCCACATTTTTGCCACCTCTTTTGTCTATTTCTGCCGGATGCACTCGGACTATGATGTACCTGTGCTTAAGAGAAGCAGCGAATGCAGTTTCCCATATGCACTCCCCGATAAATGCACACTTTAATACGAAACGTAGGTAAAGGCAGAATCATCGTCTGCCAAACGACAAAGCGCAAGGGCTTAAGCAACAAAGCCCAATGACAAAGCTAAAAGACAAGGCGCAAATGACAGAGCGGAGGTAAATCATGAAACAGAAACAGTTATGCAGGACACTTACTGCAGCAGCGGTTCTTACGGCAGCCATGGCCATCCCGGCATTCGCATCCGGATGGGAGCAGACAGCGGACGGGACCTGGGTTTATACGGATTCCAGTGGAAGCTATGTAACTGACAGCTGGAAAAAATCAGGTGATTATTATTTCTATCTGGGAGATGACGGAACCCTTGTGACCGACAGCCTCATCGAGGACGATGGCTACTATTATTATGTAGATGAAAACGGCGCAATGGTTACAAACCGCTGGGTGAAGCTGGAGTCCACAGATGATGACGATACTGACGCCGATTACCGCTGGTATTATTTTGGAGCCAATGGACGCGCCTATCAGGACACCTCAAGTCCTAAGGAGATCAACGGCAAGAAGTACATGTTTGATGAGGAAGGCAGGATGCTGTACGGTTTTGTAGACGAGGAAGGCGAGATGCTGACCGATGATGATGCAGCGCTGGATGCCACATATTATTTCGGCACCGCAGATGACGGAACGATGTACACCGGCTGGCTGCAGGTTACCGAGGATCTCACGGACGAGAGCTATGACGATTATGATGAAATCTGGATGTACTTCGGCTCCAACGGCGAGAAATACGCGGACAGTACCAAGACAATTAATGGAAGCAAGTACAGCTTTGATGAGAACGGTATCATGAATTACGGATGGACTGACGCAAGCTCCACAGCGTCCTCGTCCAATGTAAGCTCCACCAAATATTACTCGACAGCGGCAGACGGACACCTGCAGAAAAACACCTGGATTTACGCGATTCCATCAGAGGATGTCAATGAGGATGACTATGAGGATGGCACATACCGCTGGTTCTATGCCAATTCCAGTGGCTACATCGTCAGCAATCAGGCTAAAAAGATCAATTCCAGGTGGTATGTCTTTGACGAGGATGGCATCATGCAGTATGGTCTGGTTGTGATGAATGATGATTCCATCAGTTCCTCCAGCAATCAGTACATTGTATCCACGCTGGATGAAGACGAGGTTACCGCAGAGGACATCTATGAAATGGGTGATGCGGCAGGCGGAGATCTGAATCTGTTCTATTTCTCATCAGGAGAGTCTGATGGCGCAATGAAAAAGGGCACGACTGTTTCCATTGAACTCGCAGATGACACCTATACCTTTGGCTTTGCGTCCAATGGCAAGGCATACAATGGCATTGAGAGCAAGAAGTATTATAAGTACGGCATTCTCCAGAAGGCAGATTCTGACGATAAGTATGCACTTGTAGAAGCGACAGAGGGTAAGTACGTGCTGGTTAATACCGCAGGTACCGTCGTGACCAGTGGCACCGTGAAGGACGGCGACGGCAATTACTACGCTTTCCATAATGGCACAATCGGATATTTTGCGGAGAATGATCTCGCCTCCAAGGCAGCCACTGCTTATAAAAATGGAAGCTCCACTTTTACATATGATGGAGATACCTATATGGTTTCCGACTATCTGACTGCAGAATATACCGAATATACAGAGTGATTTTTATGCAGCAGGCTTTTGACGTGACATGTTTCGGTACCGTTGTTGTCAAGGCGGGGTGAGATCATAAAAACCACCGTCTAAAACATAACGGTACAGAAAGCTACCCAAAAGGAATATAACGAAAGTATAGTATTAAAGCAAAACGGCGTTCCGGGAAAAAACGGGGCGCCGTTTTCAGCGTGGTTTCAGCTTCCCCCACTAGGATATATAAAAGATGCAGGTTGTTTGTATTTAGCAGAGGTCGACAGGATGAAAGTTATGCAGACGCATGAAATAAAACTTCTGGACATCAAGACCTATGAGAGTAAAAAGTGGGAGACAAAATCCGGATGGATACAAAAATCTATATTGCAGATGATGAGCAGCATATCCGTGACATGGAGCGGATCTTCCTGGAAAATGAAGGGTATATTGTAGAGGACTTCCCGGATGGGGAGAAATTATTGGAGAGATGCAGGATAGAGCTGCCGGAGCTTGTAGTACTGGATGTGATGATGCCGGGAATGAGTGGTCTTGAGATCTGCTCGCTGCTCCGACAGAACAGTGCTGTGCCGATCCTGATGGTATCCGCCAAGGACAGTCCCATTGACAGAGTGACCGGACTCACCATAGGAAGCGATGATTATCTGGTAAAACCGTTTCTCCCATTGGAGCTGGTCGCAAGGGTAAAAGCACTTTTGAGGAGAGCGGCTTTTCGTAATGCATCAGAGCTTGATACAGCAGAGCAAGCCATAGAGATGGGAAATCTCAGGATGGTCCGCGGACAGAGATTACTGCGGATCGGAGGAGAGAGCTGTCAGGTAACGCCGATGGAATTTGAATTTTTATATTACCTTCTGTCCCGACCGGAGGCCGTGTCCAAGGAGGAGCTTTTGCATCAGGTCTGGGGCTATCGGGATATTCCGATGGATATACGGGTGACGGATGATCTCGTCAAGAGACTGCGTAAAAAGCTGAATCAGGCGGGGTCTACGGTGCAGATTGAAACCGTCTGGGGATTCGGTTACCGGCTTAAGGAAACAGAGACGGGGAGGATGGGCAGTCGATGAGGAAGCAGACAAAGACCACGCAGGGGATGGGAATCCGAATGAAGATTTTTATGCCTGTACTTCTACTTCTCATCCTTCTGCCTTGCCTTATCTACGGCACGCTTTGTATGACTTCCGCAGGATACCTGAGACGCACCGCGAAGCAGGATGTCAGGAGATTTGCAGATCAGGTGGAGTATGCACTTGCCATGACAGAGGGCGATCAAAAGATTAAAACAAAATTTACGTGGGACAGCAGTTCACCGACGTCCGCGAGTGAACTGCCAAAAAGCCAGCATTCGCAGGACCCGGATGGTGACGGCGGCAAGGCAGAGGCGGGAATGCTTCCGCTGCGGGTATTTCTCGAGAGAAATTTCCATGAAGGCGCCGGGGATGTCCGATATGTGCTTGTGGACCAGGACTATGAAGCTGTGGGATCTGATGTTATGGATAGTTCTATTAAAGTGGATCATGCCTTTTTGGATTTCCTTTCGGAAAGAAAAGATACCATAGCAGTAGGCACAACACATCAATATCAAAACAGATCCAGATCTTCTGATCCGGATCCTGCAAAATGTAGTTTCAGACTGTATGCGCTATGCAGAATCAGAGGTTAAAGTCTCTTATGGACTCACAGATCAGGCGGAAGATATCGTTATCTGCATCGAGGACGACGGACCAGGAATTGATGCAGCAGATCTCCCGCATATTTTTGAGAGATATTATAAAGGAGAAGCCGGAAGCTTCGGGATCGGACTTTCTGTTGTCGCGTCCGGTATCCGCTATCTTGGAGGCCATGTTATGGTGGAAAATAAAGCAAAACCGCAGCATGGTGCCTGTTACCGGATGTATCTTCCGCACTCCGGACCAAAGCCACAGCAATGACTTAAAACGACCTGACATTGACAATTTCATTACAATTTCCGGTCATCCCTTGCAGCCGCGTTGCCTTTTCAATACGATAAGAATAGAAGACCGTCAAGAAGCATCTGCATTGAGATTACTGCACTGGACCCGGACAAAGACTGCTATGGACGCAGGGTAGAAGCTTTATGCGGTGTGATCAAGATATATCCGTACAGACAGGAGTGCTGGCAATTATGAAGCTTATGCATCATATCCTTAACAAAACCGTGTTGACGCTGATGATCTCTGCGGCAGTGGCCTGCCCTGTATATGCAGGATGGCAGCAGAACAGCAGCGGACAGTGGACATTTCAGTATAATAACGAGATGATCCGTGACAAGTGGATCCATACAACGTATGGGTATTACCATATGGATGCAAATGGCATTATGCAGACCGGCTGGGCCAAGGTGCATGATACCTGGTATTACTTTAAGGAGTCCGGGCTGATGAATACCGGCTGGCGGCAGATCAACGGTGACTGGTATTACATGGACGGTAAGGGTGCCATGCAGACCGGATGGCAGTACCTTAAAAACGCGGACGGAAGCTCCAGCTGGTATTATCTTAAGGATTATGGCGGGATGGCGACCGGCTGGCGGCAGATCAATGACAAATGGTATTATTTTAATTCCGATGGCAAGATGCTGACCGGGTGGGCAGAGCTTCCGAGCGGCACCTATTATCTTACGGACAACGGAGACATGCTGTCCAATGGAAATTACACCATCGGTGGTAAGGAGTATCATTTTGCAGAGTCCGGTGCTCTCATAAATCCGTAAAATCATCGAGAACACAAAAACTTCACAAAAGAATCTAAAAGTGTTCACAATTCCGGCTTACAACAGGGACTTAGTTAATGGGAAGGAGGGCAGAACCCGGTTTCCGGCATATGCTGCTATCCTGGTCCCATGCCAATACTCATCCTTTAGGGGGCAGGAATTATGAAGACAAGAAATGTAATACGGAAATTTACGGCAGCAGCTGCCGGTATGATGCTTACGGCAGCAATGACCTTAAGCGGAGCGATCCCGGCATTTGCGGATGGCGGACTCGATATGAGTACAGCGTATCCCGGGATCAGCGTAAAGCCGGGTGATGCCATCAGCTTTAACCTTGACTTTACAAACGCAGGTGCCGGAGAGAGCGTGGCACTGTCTGCGTCCAAGCTCCCCGACGGATTTACCGGCTATTTTGAGGGAGACGGCAAGAACATTTCCAATGTTTATGTTAAGAACGGTGACAATGACAAGCTTGCAAGCTATAATGTGACAGTTCCGGACAATGCCGCCGAGGGCAGCTATACCGTAACACTCAATGCTGCAGGCGAGTCCAATGCCGACAGCATCACGCTTACGATGAATGTTTCTTCCGAGGAGTTAGGCTCCTCCAAGCTCACTACCGAGTATCCCGAGCAGGAAGGCGCGGCGGGCACTACATTCACCTTT
>DJXY01000143.1 GCA_002449915.1 Oribacterium sp. UBA6992 | reverse complement strand
CGGGTTGTTTTCCGAGGACAGCAGTTCCATGGCGTGTTTCAGCCCCTCCAGCACAGAGGGGGCGGTTTCCACGGGACCCTGAAAATAACGGCAGATCTCTGCATTCAAGGCAGTCTGCGAGAGCGCACGGTCATTCCCGGGCATTTCCGTAATAAAACGGGAGGCAAAGGGCGCCGTAAGCCGCAACATTTCATGATAATTTTTATCTGCCATCACACCAATGAGGAAGGTGATCCGTCGTCCGGCAAGATAGGTATGGATACTGTCTACAAGAGCCTCTACCCCATTGGGATTATGCGCGCCGTCAATGATGACAAGCGGGTCTTTGGAGAGAAGTTCAAAACGACCCGGCCAGACGACGCATTTCAAACCGAGGCGGACGGCATCCTCCGGGATTTCCCAGCCCTTCCGACGGAGCGTATCGATGACATCCAGCACCACCATCGCATTTTTGAGCTGATAGTTTCCAAGCAGACGGAGTGTAAGATCCCGGTGATTACGATACGAGAAGGTCTGTCCCTTAGTGAGTGTTTCCCGGGTAACCGGAGCGGAAGTAAGCGCTGTAGGATCTGTGATGGTAAGGGAAGCATCCCGGGTCTCACAGCAGGAGCGGACGACAGCCTCGACGGAAGGTGTTTGATGGTAGAGCACTACATCTCCGCCGGGCTTCACAATGCCTGCCTTTTCCCAGGCGATTTTTTCCAGGGTATCCCCCAGAACCTCCGTATGCTCGAGACCGATGTTCATGATCGCCGCGCATTCCGGAACAGAAATCACATTGGTGGCATCCAGCCGTCCGCCCATACCGACCTCCAGCACAACAATATCACAATGTTCCTCGGCAAAATACAGAAAAGCCAGCGCCGTAATCAGCTCAAATGCCGTCGGATGCAGAGCTTCCCGGGTTGGGTCCGTGGGATGACTCATTTCTGTGACAAGAGGTCGAAGCCTTGCGGCAAGCTCCGTAAGTCTTGCATCGGAAATATCGGTGCCGTTGATGCTCATGCGCTCATTCATGCGGTAGAGATGCGGCGAAATATAGAGACCGGTCTTTAAGCCTGCGGCACGGAGAATCGCGGCAAGCATCGCGGAGGCGGAACCCTTGCCGTTGGTGCCGGCAACATGTACAAAACGGAGCTTTTCCTGTGGATTTCCGAGACGATCAAGGAAATCCAGCATTCGCGTGAGCCCGAGCTTCTCGCTTTTCCAGTCGCTTCCATGCAATAATTCCATCGTTTCATCCCACGTCATAGTTTAAACTCTTTCCCTTCATTTCTAGTTCTATAAATCGCTTGTTCCTGCGCACAAATCCGGACACTCCTACGCTGTGATCTTTATACTTGTTGAAATGATAAACCGCTTGTCCGTGCATACGCGAATGCAGACACCGCAGCTTTTTCATTTCCCAAATACTATTTAAGCCATCAGGCGGCGGCAAAAGGCAAAACCCTGCATATCCTGAGGCGTATTTCAGCTGCCGATCCGTGATTCAGCTTTGCAGGAGGCATTTGCCTCATCCGCGGATCTGCTTGCAGTAGTAAGCCAGCAGCAGTTCCGTTACGTGATCATAGCTTTTGACGCCCTGCGTCTGACCGTTGGATTTAAGGTAGGCATCATTGATCCGTTCCGAGGTTTGCGAGACCGGAGTTTCGTACTGGTCCCAGAATGTATTATTGTAGCTCAGGTCCTGCTTCGCCTTGTCCGGGAGCTGTCCGTAGAGTGCGGCGAACGTCGTGTAATCCCTTTCATAAAGCGCATTTCCCGCGTAAACCCAGGCACTTAGATACCCTGAGTAATTAAAATATGCATCATTTGCATTGACACATGCAAGAAATGCAATGAAATTGGCTTCCTCCTCCTGCATATATCCCCGGAGATGCGAGAGCTCATGGCAGATGGTAAACGGGATATTGTAGTAGGGGATTTCCCGGTTATAGTTTGCCTCGATCGTAAAGGGGGCATACATACCGGTAAGCTGCTGGATGCTCAGCACCCGGGAGTTTATCAGCGGCTTGGGATACGGATAGTCTCCGGCAAGCTCCGGATACAAGATTCCGAGCTTCTGCATTGCCGCCTGACCGTTACGTCCCGCCCGGAAAAGCTCCAGAGCCCCCGATGATTTTGTCTCTTGTGTCTCACCGAGTATGCGAATGTCATCCACCTCTGCAAGCTTCTCCGTTTCCTGGATTTTACTTACAAGCCAGCGGCAAAGGGAGCGAAGATCATCCGCGCTTTCTTCTTCAGATGAATACCGGATCCCTGCCTCTACGGAAAACGGGGTTCGGTGGTAGTTGATGCCGCAGTTTGTCTGATAGATCAGTAAGAGGGCAGCAGCAAGATAAACACAGTGCAATGGGAAGGAGAGTAATTGGGATGCTTTATGCGAGCTAAAAGCATGGTAAAGTGTCCGCACAAGATCAAAGATCAGGAAACATAACAAAAAAACGGTACAGAGCTCAAAAAGCGAAATCGGAAAAAGCCCGGAAAAGCTGCCCTGCGTGCGGGTAAGAAACGCGTATACATGGCGGCTGTAGGCATTGGCAAAGCCGGGGACAAGGCGGGCACAGGCATTCAGCATAAGCGACAGGAGAAGCATGCAGATGGACGCTGCCAGAAGCCGATATGTATGAAGAAATGTCAGTACCCGTTTCACAGATTCCCCTCGTTTTTACAGAAATTCAAAGAAAAATTTAAAAAAGTTTCCTTTATCATAACATTGATCATAACGATTATCCTACTGTTTTTAGACATGTTTTGCTGACGTGACACATTTTCTTAATATTTTTGCGTACTTCACAGATCCGGGAGCCTTACCTATAATGAAGGAAGTTTTTGGAAAGGCAGAATATATGACAAGATTTAGAACCAGAACTTTTTTTACAGCATTGTTTACAGCTTCCTTTATGGCGGCCTCGTCTATCATAAGTCCTGCGGAAACGCTCGGAATTTCCGGCATTCAGGCGTTAAACGGCGTGATCAATGGCCCTGCAGCCTCGATTTCCGGGGGAAGCACCGCGATTGATGCCGCGCTCAAGCAGATCCAGGATGCGGTCAGCAATGCATCCTCCGTTGTGTCCGGCATACAGCAGGGCTTCACAGTGCCTCTCCCGGAGGGCTATGATTTTAATAATGTCGGGACCTATACTTATGACAAAATGACCGGAGATCTCAGCCACTTAAAGGCAAGCTATCCGTCCATGCAGATGGATGTGCTTGGCACCACGGTGGATGGCAGGCAGATCTATCATGTCGTTGTGGGAAATCCCAATGCACCGCATAAGATCCTGGTACACGCCGCGATCCATGGCAGAGAGTATATTACGGCGCAGCTTGTGATGCGGGAGATGGCAAGTCTCCTTGAGATGCAGGCTAAGGGTCAGAATTATGCCGGTAAAAACATGGCAGATGTGCTGAATGCGATCTGCATCCATTTTGTCCCGATGGTAAATCCGGATGGCGTTTCCATTTCCCAGCTTGGCATGGCAGGCATCCGCTCACAAAGTATCCGCGACAGTATCCAGTCGATGGCGGCACAGGATGCGGTCAGCGATATGGATACGTACCTAAAGTACTGGAAAAACAATGCGAGAGGTGTAAACCTTAATAAGAACTTTGATGCCAACTGGTCAGTCTGCAGCGATACCAAGGGGCATCCGTCCGCAGATGAGTATAAGGGACCGTCCGCGGAGTCCGAGGTAGAATCCAAGGCGCTTGCAGACCTCACACGGCGGGGGCATTTTGACCGGACGATAAGTTATCATACACAGGGTGAAGTGGTTTACTGGTACTTCGGCTTTGGCTCCTATGTTAACAATGCGCGGATTATGGCGCAGATTGTCAATAACAACTCCGGATACGGCATCAGTGACAATTACGCGCCGAACTCCGCCGGTGGCTTCAAAGACTGGGCGGAGCAGAAGCTTGGGATTCCATCTGTTACCATCGAGTGCGGCAAAGGCACGTCGCCGGTTGAGGAAGGACAGATTACGGATATGTGGACGCAGAACCAGGGCGTGCTGCCGGATCTGCTGATTACCATGTGACATTATGTATTGCCAAGTCCGTTCTGTTGTACTGGATCAGGCGGTGTGAATGCAATACCATAATATATACAGAAAAAAATATATATAGAAATTTATTGAAGCCGTGCTGCGGAAAGATACCGCAGCACGGCTTTTTGCAAATATAGAAATCCGATTTGACAGACCACAACATGTAAAATTATAATTGGAGGTATAAGTTACAGGCATCGAAGCAGGGGCGGAAATCACGCAGGAAACATTTGCGGGCAAGAGTGGTGCATGGATCCAATTACAGCTGCAGAGCTTCCATCGGTGCCGTAGTGAGAGGCATCGCTGGGGAATGTAAAGAACCCTTCCTGCTTCAGAGGGGAAATTTCCAAGAGGGAAATCGTATGGGTACGGAAAATCGACGAGCTGTTGTTACGCAAGAAATGGATTTCAGTCATCTGGAGGAGCATATCCTGATGCGGTTGGATAAGGCTCTCAATGACCATGAAATCAAGGTTTATTATCAGCCGGTGGTGAGAACGCTGTCAGAGAAGCTCTGTGGTATGGAGGCGCTTGCCAGGTGGGAGGATCCGGAGTATGGCCTGCTGCCGCCGGACCGCTTTATCCATGTTTTGGAAAAGCATAAGCTGATTCATCTCCTGGATTTGTATAGTATCCGTGAGGTTTGTAAGAGATACAGCAGGTGCCGCCAACAGGGCATCCTGCCGGTGCCGGTTTCTGTGAATCTGAGTCGTCTTGACTTTGAGGCAGTGGATGTTTTACAGGAGGTTGAGCGGATCGTGGGAGAGTATGAGGTCCCCAAGGAGGTGATCCGCTTTGAAATTACGGAATCCGTCCTGACTGAGCATGCGGATGAAATGCAGAAATGGATCCGGGAGCTGCAGGAGGCGGGGTATGAGGTTTGGATGGATGACTTCGGGTCCGGATACTCCTCCTTAAATGTGCTTAAGGACTATGCATTTAACGAGCTGAAGATTGACATGCGCTTCCTCAGCGACTTCAGTGCCCGTTCCCGCGAGATCATCGCGTCTATTGTGGATATGGCAAAGCGTATCGGGATACACACACTTGCGGAGGGTGTCGAGAGCCGGGAGCAGAAGGACTTCCTTTTGAGTATCGGCTGTGAAAAAATTCAAGGCTATTATTACGGACCTCCGCTTCCATATGAGCAGTGCCTCCTGGAGCTTAAGGACAAGGGAATCGACAGAGAATCTCCGGCGGAGCAGCAGTATTATGATGAGATCGGTAAGGTCAATGTCCTGAGCGCCAATCCCTTTGATTTCCATGAGGAAGCTAAGGAGAGCGAATTTTTAAGAAGCTCGGATCTCGCTCTTGCGCTCCTTGAGTTTGACGCGGATGTGCAGGGCTTCCGGGCCATCTATACCAATGACGCCTGCAAGAAGGCACTTAAGCTGCTGGGGTATTCGGAGCCTCAGGAGGTGGTGAATGCCATCAAGGCGAGAAGTTTCCCTGCGGCGGGGCGTTTTATTAAGGCGCTGGACCGGACAAGGACGCAGGGAAGTGAAATCTTTAACTATGTAGACGGCGGAGATTACTGCAGCGTGAAGTTAAAGCTGATTTCCAGCAGCGGGTCAAGAAGCGCAATTTTATATTCACTTACGGACATCTCCCGCAATACGGATATGGAGCGGGACCGGAAGCTGGATGGCAGTCTCCGGCATCTATATGCGATTTACAATGAAGTCTATCTCCTGCATATTGACAAGGGTTATCTTGAGGTGCTGACTACAGATAACCAGGAGGCGGGGGAACGTCAGCATGGAAGCATCAAGGATATTGTGACACGATATGCGGCGGAGAAGGTTTATGACGAGGATCGCCCGCATTATCTCAAGTTTTTTGATACCGATACAATGGAAAAGAAGATCCGGGAGTCGCAGAAGGGCTTTATCAATGCCTACATCCGCACCATAGACGGGCATGGCAATTACTCCTGGAAAATTTATCTTGCCTTTATCGTAAAGCCGGAGCATGTTCTTGTCATGGTGCGGGACGAGGATACTGCCAAGGGAAATGTCTGGAACCATTATCGTAAGGACTACTTTATGGAGGAGGAAAAGGAAGGGTACAGCGAGGATATCAGCCCGGAAATACTCTGGCAAAACGCACTTCGCTGGACGGAGTGGGTATTTTCTGGAAGGATCGGGAACGACGTTTCATGGGAGTGAACCGTAAATTCCTGGATTATTACGGCTTCCACTCTGTTGAGGAAGTGATCGGTAAAACAGATGAGGATATGGGCTGGCATGTAAGCCCTGATGCGTTCCGTGAGGATGAAATCAATGTGTTGAATAAAGGAATCTCCACGCATGAGGTTCCTGGTCACTGCCTTGTGAATGGCCAGAATAAAAGCATTGTTGCATCCAAGACGCCGATTTATAAGGATGGCAGAATTACCGGTATCCTGGGATTTTTCCGGGAGGCTCACGATGCGGAAAAATTAAGAGATACGCATCCGGATCTTCAGGAAATCGATCATCTTACCGGACTCCTTAATGTCCGGGGCGGTATGAATGTCCTTCTGGAGTATCAGGATGAGTACATGCTTCACAAGCAGGATTTCTGCATGATTTCGATCAGTATAGATAATTTCCGGGAGCTTCAGCGTCTCTATGGATCCGCCTTTTGCGATCAGGTGCTTTTCTTCATCGCAGAGCTTCTCCGGAAACGGTTCGGCACGGAATGCGCGCTGCTCCGACACTGCGGAGACGAGTTCCGGGTGATACGGCAGGTGGAGAGCCGGGAGGAAGCGGAGAAGCTGGAAAAAGCGGTATACCGCGAGGTCGCAGGCATTCACATGATCCGGAACAAGCGCTTCACCTTGTATCCCTCTACAGGACTTGCTCTATATTCCGAGCAGCCCGTAGCGGGACAGATGCTCCGTACGGCGCGTGAGCGAATGCAGGCGAACCGGCGGAGACACATTGCGCGCTTCCGGAAAAATCATCCGGAATATTGAAGTCCGGCGGCGGTCTGTGGTATACTTCACTATTATTAACAGGAGGCCTGAGTATGGAGATTGAAAAAAATATACAGGATGAAGCGGAAAAAAATGATCCGACATCTAAAAACTTTATAGAGCAGCTGATTGATGAGGATCTCAAGGAAGGGGTATATGATCATGTGCACACCCGTTTTCCACCGGAGCCGAATGGGTATCTCCATATCGGTCATGCAAAGTCAATTTTACTGAATTACGGGATCGCCAAGGAGTACGGCGGCAAGTTTAATCTGCGCTTTGATGATACCAACCCGATGAAGGAGAAATCCGAGTTTGTTAATGCAATTGTGCGGGATGTCAAGTGGCTTGGCGCAGATTTTGAGGACAGAATGTTTTTTGCCTCGGACTATTTTGACATCATGTATGAAAAGGCTGTCCTTCTCATTAAAAAGGGCAAGGCGTTTGTAGATGATCTCACTGCAGAGCAGATCACGGAGTACCGTGGAGACTTTACGCATCCCGGCAAGGAGTCACCGAACCGGAACCGTCCGATCGAGGAGAATCTCCGTCTGTTTGAGGAGATGAAAGAGGGAAAGTTTGCCGATGGAACCATGATCCTCCGGGCGCGGATTGATATGGCGAGTCCCAATCTCAACATGCGTGATCCGATCATTTATCGTGTTGCGCATATGCATCATCATAATACCGGGGATAAGTGGTGCATCTATCCGATGTATGATTTTGCACATCCGATTGAGGATGCTGTCGAGGGTATTACGCATTCGCTGTGTACACTGGAGTTTGAAGATCATAGACCGCTCTATGACTGGGTGGTAAGAGAGTGCGAGTTCCCGCATCCGCCTCGTCAGATTGAGTTTGCAAAGCTCTATCTTACCAATGTTGTGACTGGTAAGAGATATATTAAAAAGCTGGTTGAGGATGGTGTCGTGGACGGCTGGGATGATCCGCGTCTTGTGACGATTGCGGCTCTGAGACGGAGAGGATATACTCCGGAGTCCATCCAGAACTTTGTGAAGCTCTCCGGTATTTCCAAGGCCAATTCCTCCAGCGACTACTCGCTCCTGGAGTACTGCATCCGTGAGGATTTAAAGCCTAAGGCACCGAGACTGATGGCGGTGCTGAATCCGCTGAAGCTTGTCATCGACAACTATCCGGAGGGGCAGAGCGAGATGCTGGATATCCCCAACAATGTGGAAAATGAGGAGATGGGCAGCCGCCAGGTGCCGTTTTCTAAGGAGCTTTATATCGAGCGCGAGGACTTTATGGTCGAGCCTCCTAAGAAATATAAGCGACTGTATCCGGGAAATGAAGTGCGTCTCATGGGTGCATACTTTGTGACCTGCACCGGATATGATACAGATGCGGATGGCAATGTTATCTGCGTGCATTGTACGTATGATCCGGAGACCAAGTCCGGTTCCGGCTTTACCGGTCGTAAGGTCAAGGGCACCATTCACTGGGTGGATGCGGCAAGCTGCGGCAAGGCACCGGTGCGTCTCTATGAGCAGCTGATCGATGAGGAGAAGGGTAAGCTCAATGCGGATGGAACGCTGAACTTTAATCCGAACTCCCTTACGACGGTTGAGGCTCTTGTAGAGCCGGCACTGATGCAGGCAAAGGCATATGACAGCTTCCAGTTTGTGCGGAACGGATTTTTCTGTGTGGACTGCAAGGACTCCGCCGAGGGACACCCGGTATTTAACCGGATCGTGGAGCTCAAGTCCAGCTTCAAGCTGCCGGCGCAGAAGTGAAATTAGAGACGCAAGAGAACGTATCCTCCATGCCTCCTCCAGGTTTCCGGATACTGCCTCTGACGCAGAAGTGAGGCTGAGGATGCAAGAGAAATGAGATTAGGGTGCAGAAGAAAGCATCCTTGATCATATATTAAAAAGTCAAAAGGCTTTTCGGATATATCCTGTCCGTGGAAATTTATAAAACGTACCTGAAGTAATGCTTCATTTGTTTTCAAGCATTGACTCCAGGTACGTTTTTTATGTTTGAAGGGAATATTTTGGTGCGATTCATCCGAAATCATAAAATCACGGGCAATCAGATGTCTGCGCGCCACCCAGAGACCCGGAAAAATATCCGCTTCACTATCTGCACAAAAATATCCGGAAAAAATTGTCAGAGCCTACAAAAATGAAAATCTGCATAAAAACCTCCTGTTAAAGAATTGACTTTTGTGAAAAAGAAACTATACTCACAATTAGTTAGTAAATTTAATCAATTAATTTCCACAGATAAATCAATTACAGTGGGGGAGGTAGTAAAATGAAATTTTTCCTGGATAGTGCAAAGCTGGATGAGATCGATTATGCGTATCGTACCTTTGGAATTGATGGTGTAACCACCAATCCGAAGCATATTATGCTGAGCGGCAAGCCGTTTGAAGTAGCGATCCGTGATATTGCCCAGTGGGTAAAGGATCAGAAGCTGGATGGCATTGATAAATTCCCGGTTTCGATTGAGGTAAATCCGCATCTTGACAATGCAGATGATATCTGTAAAGAGGCAGAGAAATACGCACAGATTTCAGAGAACTTTGCAATCAAGATTCCGGCAACAGAGTTTGGCGTAGAAGCAGCGAGAAGACTTGAAAAAGAAGGCATTCGCACCAATCTGACACTCGTATTTGCACCGGCACAGGCACTTTTTGCAGCTAAAAACGGATCACTGTTTGTTTCTCCGTTTATCGGATGGAAGGAAGATAATGGTGAGGACTGCAAGCAGTACATCCAGGATATTGTCACAATATACAAAAATTATGGCTTCTATGGAAAGACACAGATCATCTGTGCAGCAATCCGTTCGCCTAAGCAGATTGTAGACTGCGCAGTTGCAGGAGCGGATATTGTAACGGCAGGTCTTGCGGTTTATAAGTCAGCACAGCATCATGCATATACCACACAAGGACTCGAAACCTTCTGCAATGCCTGGGACAATACCAAAAAGGCATAATGGGAAGGAACATAAGCTCAGAAGCTTTTAAATGGCGGATCAGCTGCAAGGCTCCGCACACTGCCAAGGGCAGCAGGCGGAGCCTGTAATATGGAAAGGACAGTAAGATATGAAGATCGGATTTATCGGACTCGGAATCATGGGCGAGTCCATGTGTGAAAATATCGTAAAGAAACATAATGATACGGTTTACTGCTATGACATGATCGCGGCTCAGGTCGAGAAGCTTGCAAAAGTCGGCGCGGTACCTGCGGCAAACAATGTGGAGCTTGCAGAGAAATCAGATGTCATCATCTCCATGGTGCCGAAGTCAGAGCATTCCAGAGCGGTATATACCGAGATTCTTCCAAAGCTTGGACCCGGCAAGATCTGCATCGACATGAGTACCATTGACCCAAGCGTTTCTGTGGAAATCTCCGAGATGGTTAAAAAGACCGGCGCACAGTTTGCAGATGCACCTGTTGTAAAGTCCAAGCCGGCAGCAATCGCCGGAAAGCTCGGTATTTATGCAGGCTGTGACGAAAATCTTTATGAGACGATAAAGCCGATTCTTTTATACATGGGTGAAAATGTTATCCGTATGGGTGGCAACGGCAAGGGTATCACGATGAAGATCCTGCACAATGCGCTGGTTGGACAGATCCAGAATGGTGTCAATGAGGTTTCCAATCTTGCTGCAATCTGCGGCATAGACATTCAGACCTTTGCAACGGCAATTTCCTATGGCGGCGGACAGAACTTCTATCTGGACAGCAA
>DJXY01000149.1 GCA_002449915.1 Oribacterium sp. UBA6992 | reverse complement strand
ATCATCATCAACAATCAAAACTTTATCAGCCATATTACTCGCACCTGTCCATTAACTATATTATACTGTCATAAGAAATACGCGTCAAACAATGAAGCACTTCTATATGGAAAATATGCGGGTATGAAATATAAAATATACGGAAAAACTAAAAACAAAAAAACTGAAAAAATTAATTATCTGATGTTTCTTACGGGGATTGTGTTTACGGCAGTAACGGTACTATTGATTGCTCTTGCAAGAAGTGTATTTACTGATTACCGCAATACCCTGATGCAAAATCAGCAGACGCAGCTCCTGGAGCTATCGGAAACGCTTGGTCAGCATATCAGCCTCGATATGCGGGAGTATGTTGGTGAGCTGGATTATCTTGAGGATCTGGAGAAGCATGCGGTATCTGATGAAATCTATAAGGACTATATCAATGAAAGCGGCAATTTCCTGGAGAATATATTTTGGGAGGATTCTGATGGAAACGTGATCCGGTCCATTTTAAAGCTTAAGCTTTCGGAGCCGCTTAAGATCACGGTATATGATGACCGGACGTCAATTTATCAGTACAGTGCTCCGGAAGAGAAAGATTATCTTGTGCTTAAAAGAACTACGTCTGATGGCAGGAGACTGTGCCTTGCTGTATCCGAGGATGAATATTATCACAGCCTGATTTCTGATATTCAGATTGGAACCAATGGATATGTGGTGATTAAAAATTCAGATAATATCATGCTGATGCATCCGGAGAAGGCACAGTGGGGCATCAATGTCATTGCGGATCGGATAAAGATGTATCCTGATGTCGATCTTAGCAGTCTGGAGCAGATGCTTGAGCATCAGAAGCAGGGAGAGGAGGGAGTTGAGGAGTACTACTCATACTGGTGGACAGATCCGTCTCTGCCACGGGTACGTAAAATCAGCGCGTACTGTCCGGCATATATGGGTGAGGACTTCTGGATTGTGAGTGCAGTGCTGGATTATGCGGATTTTTATGCGCCGATCCAGGAGGGATTCAGTCGGATCCTGATAATTTTTTCGGCAATTCTGCTGATTTTTATGGTGGCTGCGATTATGATGGCAAGACTGCTTTATGACAACACCAAGGCGTCCCGGGAAATCAATTATCTTAAAAATCTTAACGAGACACTGGAGGAGGTGCACAAATCCGAGGAGACCATTGCGCATCAGCAGAGACTGCAGATTATGGGAACGGTTGCCGGAGGTATTGCCCATGAATTTAATAATTTCCTTACACCGATCATGGGACACGCAGAGCTTCTTATGATGACGCTGCCGGAGGACTCAGAGGAGTATGACAGTGCGAGAGAAATCCTGGATGCGTCTGAAAAAGCGAGAGATGTGGTGAAGCAGATGTCGGGACTCAGCCGGAAAAATGTGGAGACGGTATATCAGAATCTGGATGCGGCAAAGCTTATCAACCGGAATATCCGGATGATCCGCTCAATCTGCCCGGAACGGATCGCACTTAAGACAGAGAACTGTCTTAAGGATGAGCATGTGCTTGGCAACTCTACACAGATCAATCAGGTACTGCTTAATATTACGGTGAATGCGATACAGGCAATCGGTATGCAGGAGGGACACATATCCATACGGGCAGAAGCTTCTGAAGTAAGCAAGCTCGGATATCCGGAGATTCCGGAGGATGCTTCCTGGAAAAAATATATTCTGATATCCATCCGGGATGATGGTCCGGGTATGTCTCAGGATACCATACGGCATATTTTTGATCCGTTCTTTACCACAAAACCGCAGGGAGAGGGTACAGGTCTTGGCCTTGCGCTTGCGCAGCAGATCATCGGCGCACACAGAGGATTTATACATGTTGACAGCAAGCTGACAGAGGGCAGCTGTTTTATCGTAGGGCTTCCTGTGGTGGATGCAGAGGAGACTTCCGGGATCCCGGATCTGGAACGTGACAGTCTGCTGATTGTGGATGATAATCACAAGATCCTGAATCTCCTCGAGCAGGGACTTAAGCCTTATTCTAATCTCAGGGTACGGACAGCAGACAGCAGAGAAGCATGTGAGAGCTTGCTTTTGGGAGAGCGGCCTTCTGCAGTTGTAGCGGATCAGAGAGTAGGTAATGCAGACGGAGTGGAGCTTATGATGTCGTTATTATCCCGTTATCCCGAGGTGATCCGCATTATCATGACGGATACCATTGACCGGGAGCTGATGGAGGCAAAGCAGCGCGGTATCATTCAGGGGATCCTGCAAAAACCGGTTTCCGGGGCACAGATTCTTGAGTTGATAGAAGAAATCCGTACAGAAGAAGCTTAACAAACTGTAAGATACAGCTTAAAGAAAATTCACAATGTTTCAAGTCCCCTGTAAGGTTGGATTGCTATAGTTTTTAAGCATTAACAAGGTCTTTTTAAAGACTTGGTGATTTTCCATAGGGGGAGAAAACATGAGTACAACTGTTGTTGGAATTCTTGGCTTCCTTACGATTGTGGCGATTGTCGTCACACTCTTTAAGAGCAAGACACTTCCAAGTATTGCGTTCATTGTATGGCCGATGATTCTTGCCTGTATCCTTGTAATTGGAGGATACTATACGATCGGAGATATCGGCAAGCTGATTAAGGGCGGATTTGGCAGCACCGGACCGACTGCCGCACTGTTTGTGTTCTCTGTGCTGTATTTCGGTATCATGACGGATGCAGGTATGTTTGATGTTATCATTGATAAGCTGATGAAGCTTGTAAAGGATAATGTCATCGGTGTAACCGTGATGACTGCAATCATTGCGTTGATCGGACATCTGGACGGCGGTGGAGCATCCACCTTCTGTATCGTTGTTCCATCCATGCTTCCGGTATATAAAAAGATGCATATGAGACCGACAACACTGCTTCGTGTTTCGGTACTTGCCATGGGTGTCCTCAACCTGATGCCGTGGGCAGGTCCAACGATGAGAGCGGCATCGGTACTTGGCATGGAGGCAGGAAAGCTCTGGAGAACCATCATTCCGATCCAGGTTTTCGGTATTGCACTTTGTCTTGCACATGCGGTTCTTGCCGGTGTACAGGAGAAGGCAAGAGGTGCCGGACTGCATGGCAAGCTCGCACAGGAAGAAGGCGAGATTCATGTAGATACAAAAGAGGCGGATGCACAGAAAAACGAGCTTGCAAGACCGAAGCTTTTTGTATTTAATATCCTGCTTACGATTGCTGTTATTGCGCTTCTGATCTGGGATCAGTTCCCAAGCTATGTTCCGTTTATGATTGGCGTAGGTGTTTCCATCCTGGTAAACTATACACCGATCAAGCTGCAGAAAAAGGTAATTAACCTGCATGCCGGTCCTGCACTTATGATGTGCTCTACACTGATGGGTGCCGCTGTACTTATGGGTATCCTGGTTTACGGATTTAATGCCGATGGCGCTGCAGCAATTGCAAAGCCTGGTGTAGAGATGGCAAAAACTTCTGTCGTTACCAACATGGCACAGATTATTACACTGATCCTGCCAGCATCTCTTGGTATGCATCTGCCAATCGTAATCGGTATTCTTTCCGTACCGCTTGCACTTGCATTTGATACAGACTCCTACTTCTATGGCATGCTCCCGATCATGATTGCGATTGGCGCAAGCTTTGGTGTAGAAGCACTTCCGATTGCGATTGCCATGGTTGTATGTCGTAACTGTGCGACCTTCATCAGCCCGATGGTTCCGGCAACGCTGCTCGGTATCGGTCTTGCGGATGTAGATATCAAGGATCATATTAAGGCAAGCTTTGGCTATGTCTGGGCGTTCTCTATCATCTGCATGCTTTTTGCAGTAATTATAGGTATCATGCCATTATAAATACATACGGGTCTGTAAGATCGTATAATATTGAGCGGTTTCCTGGTGTCAGGAAACCGCTTTTTCTGTTACAATAGAGCTGGAAAAAAGCGGAGGTAAAGGATGAACTACGCAGAAATTAAAGAACATGATATTGCCAATGGTCCTGGCGTACGCGTCAGCCTGTTTGTATCCGGCTGTACGCATAAATGTCCGGGCTGTTTTAACGAGATTGCCTGGGATTTTAACTATGGTAAGGAGTTTACCAAGGAGACAGAGGACAGGATCCTTGATGCGCTGGCAGATCCCTGCTATCAGGGGCTTACGCTGCTGGGAGGAGAGCCGATGGATCCTAGAAACCAGCCCGGGCTTCTGCCGCTGGTAAGACGCTTTAAGGAACGGTATCCCGAGAAGGACCTCTGGTGCTTTACCGGATATCTGTATGACAGGGATGTCCTTGGATGGATGTGGGAGCAGGTGCCCGAGACAAGGGAAATTCTGAATTATATAGATGTACTGGTGGATGGACCATTTATAATGAAGGAAAAGGATGTGACACTTCTTTTTAAAGGCTCCCGCAATCAGAGAACGATAGATATCCCGAAGTCGCTGCGGGAGGGGAAAATTATCACATGGGATCCGGGAGATACTTCTATGTCTCCCAATGCCAAAATCTGAGAGGAGGTTTTCTATGAGAGAGCGGTTACGGATTCTGACGGTACTTCTGCTGAGTGCGGCAGTGCTTAGCTCCTGCGGAGGGAAAAAGCCGGCGGCAACGGAGGCGGTAACGGAAACGGCGATAGAGACAGAAGCTTCAGAAGCTGTGACAGAGACGGAAACACCTGCAGCATCTGCCGGAGCCGAGATGGCAGATGCCAGGGAAATTACCGGTGAGATCGTGGATGCCGCAATGCACAGTCTTGTACTTAAGGATGCCGAAGGAACGCAGTATGAGCTTAGTGAGGTAGATGATGTGGACACCTCCGGACTTTCCGGATCCATCCTTGTTGGAGCTAAAGTCACGGTAACACTCGACTCGTCCGGTATGGTGACAGCGATCCGGGATCCGGAAAAGTCTTAAGCCTCGGGAAATCCCGGATGTTCAGGCGTAAATGAGCTTGTACGGTATTTTTGCGGGAATTTACAGGGCAGCTTAAGGATGTTTTAAATGCATGGCAAGGCATGGTTTCAGGCATGGTTTCAAAGGCATGTACTGGAAAAAATCATTCATTTCTCTATGAACCATGATATAATGTTAACAAAGTTTGTCCTTTCATAGATGTAGACTCCTCTCGCTGTGGAAGTCAGGAGCCACAGCGGGAGTTTGTCTCTAAGAAAGGACACTTATTAAAAGAGGGAGATCATTATGGTTACTAACGACAAGGGTGCGATTGAGCTTAAGCATTCGGTAATTGAGAAGCTTGCGAGACTCCAGTGGGCAGATAATCTCAATGAGGAAACGATGAAAAATATCTGCTATGAGATTTCTCCGGGACCTCATGCAACATGGAGATGCTGTGTTTATAAAGAGAGAGAAATCCTGAAATGGAGGATCCATCTGTCCATGGGACTGGATGCCAATCCAAGAAAGCCGCATAAAAATGTAATCCAGGTGATTGAGCCGGCATGC
>DJXY01000087.1 GCA_002449915.1 Oribacterium sp. UBA6992 | reverse complement strand
CCATCCATCTTGGGCATCATCACATCCAGGATAATCAGCGCAATGTCCTTGTCCTGGAAAAACTTATCCACGGCTTCCTCGCCGTCGCCAGCCTCCACCACATCAAAATCACGGATTTTAAGGAAATCGGAAATCAGCTTCCGCATCCTCTCCTCATCATCTACCACCAGAACCTTAAGTCTCTCCATACAAAAACCTCATCTTATCCTTATCCCCGGCTTTATGCTACTCCGGAATCACTACGGCATTTTTTTCAAAGTTCCCTCCAAAAGAAATCTGGATGGACTGCAATTTTTACTGTATCGCTGCTTTGTGACATAAATGTGAATTTCCCTCTTGGCACGGGTCACAGCCACATAAAATTCCCGTCTCTCCTCCTCAAGCTCCTCCTTTGTTTTAGCTTTAGCAAATGGAGTAATGCCCTCTACCGCATCTATGAGATGTACTGTATCAAATTCCAGACCCTTGGAGGCATGAAACGTCATGAGCCGCACACCCCGCTGTACGGCCTTTTTTTGCTCTGCCGTCCTCAGCTCCTCGCCGAAACGCTCCGTAAACCGGATCCAGGCAAGCTTGTCCGGATATTTTAAAGCAGATGCATCAAGCTCCTCCATAACCTCCTGCAAGGCATCGTAAGAAGTATGATGTTCTACCGCATACCCCCTAAGCCACTCCTCATATCCGATCTTTTTTCTGAGATATACCAGAGCTCCTGCTGTAGGCAGTCTGCGCAGAACATTGAGCTCATCCATAAATGCCCGCACCCGTTGCTGCATCCATGGACGATCCTGATAAAACTCGATGATGTCCCGGAAGCGAATGCTTCTGCCCTGCACTGCGTCCCTTGACAGATACCGAAGCGGCCGATTCATAATCCGGATGAGATCCCCGCGTGTCCCCTGTCCAATCGCAAGCTTAAGATATGCGAGCATATCTCTTGCGATAAAATGCTCATACAAGTCCGGCACATGCTCGCGCAGTATATACGGGATCTGACTCCGATCAAGCTCCTCCACAAGCGGGCGGATCTGAATACTGCTGCGGTAAAGGACCGCAATCTGCTCCGGCAGAAGCCCGCTCCGAAGTTCATTTTGTATGGACCTTATCAGAAAAGCATATTCCTGTGAAGCAGTTTCTGTAGTGAAGCACAGTGTCTTGCCTCCTCTTCCCCGTGCAGCCACAATCTCTTTAGGAAACCGCTGTGCATTATGTCGGATCACTCTGCACGCAAATGCAACGATCTCCGCATGCGACCGGAAATTTTTTGATAGTACTACGCGCTTAGCATCAGGATAATCCTTTTGAAACCCCAGCATGATGGCAGGCTCTGCACCACGGAAGCGATAAATCGACTGATCATCATCGCCTACTATAAAAAGATTATTTTCCGGTAACGCCAGTTTACGGATTATCTCATACTGCACCGGACTGATATCCTGAAATTCATCCACAAGGATATACTGAAATCTTTTCTGCCAGAGCCGGAGCTCCTCCGGCTGTTTGCAAAAAAGCTCCAGACACAGCGTCAGCATATCGTCAAAATCCAGCAGTCTCCGTGCCTTGAGAGATCCCTTATAGCCCATGAGGATCCGATGAAACCTGGCTGTATCCATGATTTCCGACTGAAAGCTCTCAGGATGCGCCATTGACTTATATCTTGAGATTTCTCCAATCAGCAGTCGTAAAAAATCTGTATCCTCTGTATCGAGCTTCTCACGCTCAGCATATTCCCTAAGCGTCAGTGCCTTCTCTCGTTCGGTAATAATATTTCGGAAATCGAGCCGATACCGGAGCTTCAGGATATGAAAAAAGATCGAGTGGAAGGTCCCAAAAACAGGAAGCCGCTGCCTGCCTAAATCGGCTATCTCCTTTTGGCATGCTGTTATGTCGACTCTCGCTGCCATATTTTTGATTTCTATAGATTTGTCTCCTGCTGCTTTGAGATCGTATGCTTTTAATGCTGATGCTTGGAGTGCTGCTGCTTTTACATCTGTATGATTTTTTGTATTATTCTTTACACTAATTGCCTTAAGAAAGCGGGTCTCCATTTCCTCAGCCGCTGCCCGCGTAAAGGTAATCACCAGGATCCGATCCCCCGGAACACCCTTTTCTATCAGCCGGCGGAGACGCTCGGTGATTACCGTCGTTTTACCGGAACCAGGACCGGCAAGCACCAGCATCGGTCCTTCACCATGTTCTATTGCCATTTCCTGCTCAAAAGAAAAACTCATGCTGTCAGTTTAGCATGAGTTTTTCAATTTCCCTATACTTCATAAAAAGATAATATATTTAAAAAGATAATATCCTTTTAGCGATAAGGACGTATATATTTTTTAATTATGCCTGGAGCTTGGCAATGCCTTCGTCTATCCGCTTAAGAGATTCCTCCTTGCCGAGTACCTCCATGATTTCGGTAGCACCAGCCGGTGTCATCTGACGACCGGAAAGTGCTATACGGATCGGCCACATCACAAAACCGGTTTTGTAACCGTGCTCTTTGCCAAAGGCAGACAATACTGCAAAAAGCGCATCATTGGAGTAATCCTCCTCCGCCTCCAGGATCGACTTTACCTCCTGAAGAAGTGCAAGCGAGTTTTCCAGATTGGTCTTGGACTTCTTATTGACATACAGTTCCGTGCTGTATTCCGGTACTTCTTCAAAGAAGTCAATATGCTGCTCAATATCCGGGAAGATTTCGATTCTTGTCTTAACCATATTGGCAATATGCTTTAAATCCAACGGCTTATGGATGATTTCCTTAAGATACGGCAGTGCTCTCTCATAGAACTTGTCGAAATCCATTGCCTTGATGTATTCGCCGTTCATCCAGCGGAGCTTCTCCATATCAAAGACTGCAGGGGACTTGGAGATCCTGGTATAATCAAATTTCCGGACCAGATCCTCAAGTGACATGATTTCCTCATTGTCCTCCGGAGACCATCCAAGCAGAGCAACAAAGTTAACAACAGCTTCCGCAACAAAGCCCTGCTCGATCAGATCCTCAAAGGATGCATGCCCTGACCGCTTGGAAAGCTTTTTATGATTTTCATCGGTAATCAGCGGGCAGTGAATGTATTTCGGGATTTCCCATCCAAACGCCTCATAAAGACGGTTATATTTCGGGCTTGAGGAAAGATACTCATTGCCGCGTACCACATGGGTAATGCCCATAAGATGGTCATCAATGACGTTGGCAAAATTATAGGTTGGAAATCCATCCGACTTGATCAGTACCATGTCGTCAAGCTCGGAATTATCTACTGTGACATCTCCGTAGAGCTCATCATGGAAGGTCGTGGTACCCTCGGTTGGATTGTTCTGACGGATAACGTATGGCATACCGGATGCAAGATTTGCCTCAACCTCCTCTTTGGAGAGGTGCAGGCAGTGTTTGTCGTAATGCATGATCTCTTCGCCATTTACGACCGTCTTGAGGCTCTCCAGGCGCTCCTTGCTGCAGAAGCAGTAATATGCCTTGCCTTCATCCACAAGCTGCTTTGCGTATTTCATGTAAATGCCTGCTTTTACCCGCTCGGACTGAACATACGGACCACAATCACCTGGCTTGTCCGGGCTCTCATCCGGGATCAGTCCGGTATCCGCAAGGGTCTGATTGATCAGCTCAACGGCACCCTCGACAAATCTCTCCTGATCGGTATCCTCGATCCTCAGAAGGAAGTCTCCGCCCTCATGCTTTGCAATCAGATAAGCATAAAGAGCGGTCCGCAAATTACCAACATGCATTCTGCCCGTCGGGCTTGGCGCGTATCTTGTTCTGATTTTCATATTTGTATCCTCATCTTCTGATAATATTCTACTGTCTATACTCTACTGATAAGTTTTTGCGAATCATTTATATGATGATCATCCTATCGCAAAAAAGAGGCTCCGGTCCAGACGCCTGAACCCGGACCCTCTATAATTTCATTTCAATATGTAACGCAGATTAAAGAGTTACATTTCGGCAGATCAAAACTCCGGCTGCGCATCCTTTAAGTCCATCGGACGCATGGTCAGGTTGATTCTGCCCATCTTATCGATTTCCTGAACCTTGACTGTTACCTCATCGCCGATATTTACGACATCCTCAACGCGGTTGACTCTGCCGTCAGCAAGCTTTGAGATATGCACCATACCATCCTTGTTAGGGCTTAACTGTACAAAGGCACCGAAATTCATGATACGCACAACCTTGCCTCTCAGCACCTGTCCAACCTCGATATCGTTAACAATCGACTCGATGATGTTCTTAGCCTTGAGGAGTGCATCCTTATCAATACCGGAAATGGATACCATGCCGGCATCATCGATATCAATCTTGGCTCCGGTTTCCTCAATGATTCCATTGATGGTCTTGCCCTGCTTACCAATGACATCGCCGATCTTCTGCGGGTCAATCTGCATGGTAATGATCTTAGGTGCGTACGGTGAGAGCTCCTTGCGAGGCTCTGCAATGGCGTCATGCATAACTCCATCCATAATGAAGTTACGTGCTTCGTGTGCTCTGTGGATTGCCTCGGTTACAATTTCTCTGGTCAGTCCGTGGATCTTGATATC
>DJXY01000052.1 GCA_002449915.1 Oribacterium sp. UBA6992 | reverse complement strand
GCGCCAAGACGATGTTCATTTCCAACATCTGCCGCACTTAAACGAAGCAGGTCCGCGTGCTTGTCCACCGCTGCCAGGATGCAGGCAAGTACAAGAAGAAACTGAACATTTTCATGTGGCGTATCCCCCGGATTGGTGAGGTTGATGCCATCATCTGTCGTCAGTGACCAGTTGTTATGCTTACCAGAGCCATTGATTCCCTCAAATGGCTTCTCGTGCAGGAGACATTCAAGACCATGCCGCGGCGCTGTCTTTTTCATGATCTCCATGACGAGCTGATTGTGGTCAACCGCCAGATTTGCCTCATCATATACAGGCGCAAGCTCATGCTGCGCAGGTGCCACCTCATTATGCTCTGTCTTGGCTGTAACCCCCAGTCTCCAGAGCTGAATGTCTACGTCGCGCATGAAGTCCTGGATCCTGTGCCGGATGGCTCCGAAATAATGGTCATCCAGCTCCTGTCCCTTGGCAGGCATAACGCCAAAGAGAGTTCTGCCGGTATAAATCAGATCCTTCCGCTTGAGATATTTCTCCCGGTCAATTAAGAAATACTCCTGCTCTGCTCCAACAAATGGACGTACCCACTTTGTCGTGGTATTGCCAAAAAGATGCAGGATTCTGAGTGCCTGTTCATTGATTGCCTGCATAGAGCGAAGTAAAGGTGTCTTTTTATCCAGTGCTTCACCTGTGTATGAGCAGAATGCCGTCGGGATGCATAAGGTCACGGCATCCCCCTCTCTCCGTAGGAAAGCAGGACTTGTGCAGTCCCATACAGTGTATCCTCTTGCCTCAAAGGTCGCCCGCAGTCCGCCAGACGGGAAAGAAGAGGCATCGGTCTCACTTCTGACAAGCTCCTTGCCGGAAAACTCCATCATGACCTTTCCCTCCGCGTCCTGTGCGGAAATAAAGGAATCGTGCTTCTCTGCTGTGATACCGGTCAGCGGCTGGAACCAGTGTGTGTAATGTGTGGCACCACGCTCAATTGCCCACTCCTTCATGGCCTGTGCAACCGAGTCGGCAATGGTCGGATCCAGCTCATAGCCCTCGCTGATGGTTTTACGAAGCTTCTTGTAAACCGTCTTAGGCAGACGCTCCCGCATAACCTTATCGCTGAACACGTCTTCCCCAAACAGCTCCGTGATATTAAGAATTTCACTCATGGATTACTCTCCTTTACTATACTCCCCAAGTAAAAGTGAAATGGTTCATGGATCAATATATCTCTTATTAATAAAAAGCTTAGAATAGAAAGTCCCGGATCGTATTTTCCATTTTCGGAATCTCACATACGGTATTATGCCGAATATCTGCAGTCCGGACATCCTGAATTGCTTTTGGTTCAGAAACACCGGAAATCCGACTCAGATCATCAATGACCATAAAGACGTCAGACTTCTCGTCTTTCTGTCCAAGTGCCTCCATGACTGCCGGTGCAAATTTAAACGGACTTGCCGTTGATGCAATAACGGTTTTCCGTGCATCTCCGGTCTCCGCAAGGTAGCGGTCATATACCGTTTTAGCCACTGCTGTATGCGGATCAATCACATATCCCGTACGATCCTTCAGGGTCCGAATCGTGGCAAATACCTGCTCCTCTGTTGCAGAGCCGCCATAGAAGTCCGCAATAAACTGTTTCATCGCATCGGTGATCTGATATTTGCCGGTCGTATATAACGACTGCATGAGATCTCTGCACTCCTCCGCGTTACGTCCTGTTGAGAGATAAATCAGACGCTCCAGATTGGAGGATACCAGGATATCCATGGATGGAGAACTCGTCAGGATAAACTCACGGTTTTTGTCATAGGTACCGGAACCGAAAAAGTCCGTCAGCACACGGTTCTCATTAGAAGCACAGAGGAGTCTCGCAATCGGCACACCCATATGCTTTGCAAAATATGCCGCAAGGATATTACCGAAATTTCCGGTTGGCACGCAGACATTGATCTCCTCACCCTCTGTAATTTCTCCCTGCGCCAACATCTGGCAGTACGCATACACATAGTACACCACCTGCGGCACCAGACGTCCAATATTGATCGAGTTGGCAGAGGAGAGGACGCAGCCATGCTCCTTAAGCTCTTTTGCAAAATTCTGATCCCCGAAAATCTGCTTTACGCCGGTCTGCGCATCATCAAAGTTTCCGATGATCGCCGCAACATGTGTATTGTCTCCCTGCTGGGTACGCATCTGCAGCTCCTGGAAGCGGGATACTCCGTCTTTAGGATAGAATACAATGATTTCTGTCCCCGGAACATCCTGAAAGCCTGCCATTGCCGCCTTACCGGTATCACCGGATGTTGCTGTCAGGATAACAATCTTATCCTCCACGTGATTTTTTCTCGCGCTGGTAACCATAAGATATGGCAGAATTGAGAGTGCCATATCTTTAAACGCTATGGTTTTACCATGAAAGAGCTCAAGGAAATATGCATTGTCCTTTTTTACGAGCGGTGCAATGGCGGGCGTATCAAATTTGCTATCGTACGCAGAATTAATACAGTGTCTCAGCTCCTCCTCCGTAAAATCCGTGAGGAACTCCTTCATGACCTCATAGGCAAGCTCCTGATAGGAAAGTCCGGAGAGCTCTCTGAGACCCTTGTCAAGCTTTGGAAGCTCCTCCGGCATAAAAAGTCCGCCGTCCCGGGAAAGCCCCTCCAGTATTGCCTGGGAAGCCGTCCGTCCGGTTTCCCCGCCGCGAGTTGAATTATAAAGCATAGCTGTCCTCCATTCCGGGCTCTGCCGCACATAAACTGTACTTCAGAGATCAGATTTACTGCTGATTCAGGAGACTCTGAATCTTGGTTTTCATAAGGTCAAAGGCAACGTCATTCATACCGCTGTTGATGACGATATCCGCCATAGCCTTTGTCGGCTCCACATAAAGATAATGCATTGGCTTTACCGTTGTAAGATACTGCTCCGAGATATCCTCCACATGTCTGCCGCGCTCTTTTACATCCCGGATAATCCGTCGGATAATGCGCTCGTCGGCATCGGCCTCCACATAAATCTTGATATCAAACAGGGACCGAAGCTCCGGATTTTCCAGAACCAGGATCCCCTCCACAATAATGATGCGGGAGGGCTTAAGCTCAATCGTCCGGTCTGTACGGTTATGCTGTGCATAATCATATACCGGGCACTGAATGGTCTCTCCGCGCCGCAGCGCCTTTAAATGCCGGATCAGAAGATCTGTTTCAAACGCATCCGGATGATCATAGTTTTCCTTCATGCGGATCTCAAAAGGCACTCCGTCATTAGACTTGTAATAGTTATCATGGTAAATGACGGTTACTTGATCGCCAAACTCCTTTTTGAGGCGGTTGGTAAAGGTAGACTTCCCCGAACCTGACCCTCCGGCAATGCCGATCATGATGCACTCAGCCATTGTTAAACCTCCAGCGCAAAATTACTTTCTTGATTTATTATCTTATGCATTTTCAGAAACATTTAATCATAATCAGATTGGAATTTCAACACTCAGCCCTGATTTCTCAGGTTATTAAGCCGGGTAATGCCATAAAGTACAATTATACCCAGCAATGCTCCTGCACTATCCAGCAGCACATCACTGATCTGTCCTGATCTCCCGGGTACAAAGAGCTGATGAAATTCATCCGTCATTGCATATACAGAGGCTGCAAGAAATGCCTTAATCCATCTTTGCTTCCGGATGCCAATGCTGCCCGCAGAGAGTCCCGTCAGGATGCCAAGAACAGCATACTCCGACGCGTGCGCGCACTTCCGAACCGGATGATCAATCATTCTCGCAAATGCAAGCTGCTCAGGTAATGGTTTCTTTTCAAAGTCCGGAACAAGGATTTCGCCCACCATCATACCAACATGCAGCGACGTTTCCGTGGACTTTGCCGCAGGCTGTGCGGACATGGTAAAAATGAATCCCATCCAGCATACCGTCAGTAAAAGGCATACTATGCTTTTCCACTGTTTCATTGCTTTCTCTTCCTTCTGCTATGTCTCTCCATATGGATCCCACGCTCACTCAGCATAATCATAATCACGGAAAAAAGCACCATTGTAATCAGCATGCTGCTGATCAGCTGCCCGGTTCCCAGCCCCATGCTATCTCTGAAATAGAGCAGTGCTCCCATCAGACCAAAGCTTAAAAAGATCGCTGCGTAGGCTGCGGCGGTTGCAATGGCAGAGCTTCTTGCGAGTGTAGATGACAGAATGCCGATGGACGCCGTATAAATCGCTGTGACAAAATAAATCAGCAGCAGAAGCAGAATCTGCCATACGGTAACACCACCATAGATAAAGACGGTCGCAAGCACCGGAGCCGAGCTCAAAATAATCACTGCCATCGTGCTCATAGCACTCATCAGCTTCCCGAGGATGATATCGGCGGGCGTAAGCTGTGTGGTCAGTAAAATACCAAGCGTCTTTCGTTCCCGTTCACTGGTGACGGAAGATGCCGTAAGAGCAGGTGAGAGCAGAAGAATCATTAGAAATTCGATCCCGGCAATGAGGTAGTAGACTCTCAGAAAGCTGGTATACGCGATCTCCCCTGTATCCTCCGCATTGCTGGAAATTGCATAGAGGCTGATCAATACCAGCAATGTAAGCGCAGCATTGACTGCCGTGATCGAGAACGGCAATGTATAGCTTCGTGCAGAAATCAGCGCTTCCTTTTTATAAACCGGATTCAGCCTCATAGCTCGCAACTCTCCTCTCCTCCATCGCACCGGTAAGCTGCAGAAACAGTGCCTCAAGATTTCCCTTTTCCCGATGGAAGCCCCTTACGGGAATGCCCTCCATCACCAGGTCCTCAAGCAATCCTGCCTCCTCCTCCGGATTTCCATCATAGCTAATCAGAAGCTCATGATTACGGATAGATATCGAACGTACCTTAGGATCCTGCTTCAGGATCTGCATCGCCGGTGCAATTCCACCCTCGACAGAAATAATAACAGGATTAGAAGAATTGACCTTTTTCAGTACTTCTGTAAGCTTTCCCTCCATCACCATTTGTCCATGATTTATGATACCAATATCCGTGCATATTTCCGAGATCTCTGTAAGGATATGGGAGGAGATCAAAATCGTCTTCTCCTCCTCACTGCAGAGCTCCGAGAGAATCTGCCGGACCTCATAACGTGTGCCAGGGTCCAGACCGCTGGTGGGCTCATCCAGGATCAGCAGCTCCG
>DJXY01000057.1 GCA_002449915.1 Oribacterium sp. UBA6992 | reverse complement strand
GTATGTAAAGATCCTGGCACAGGAAACAACATTGAAGTGATCTAGCTTAAGGAAGGAATTATTTATGAAAGTCGCAATCATGGGTTATGGAACCATTGGTTCCGGTGTTGCAGAAGTACTGCGTATTAATCAGGATCAGATCCAGCGTAAGGTAGGCGAGCCGATCGAGCTTAAGTATGTTCTGGATCGTAATGAGATTGCAGGCGAAGATCATGACAAGCTGGTTCTTGATTTTAATATCATTGCGGAGGATCCGGAGGTCGGTCTTGTTGTCGAGACCATGGGAGGTATTCATCCAGCATATGAATTTGTTAAAGCAAGCCTTGAAAAGGGAAAGCATGTCGTAACCTCCAACAAGGCTCTGGTAGATGCCATGGGCAGCAAGCTGATTTCGATTGCCAAGGAGCATAACTGCAATTTCTTTTTTGAGGCATCCGTTGGCGGCGGCATCCCTGTAATCCGGACGATTTACCATAACTATGCAGGTGAGAAGCTTACAGAAATCACCGGTATCCTCAATGGAACTACAAACTATATCCTCACCAAAATGCGTGACAGCGGTGCGAGCTTCGAGGACACGCTGCATGAAGCACAGAAGCTCGGCTATGCGGAGCGGGATCCTTCTGCGGATATTGACGGCTTTGATACTTCCCGCAAGACAGCAATCCTGCTTTCTATGGCATCTGGAAACCGTTGCAGACATGAGGACATCTATACAGAGGGTATCCGCAATGTTTCCGCTATCGATGTGGAATATGCAAAATTCCTTGGCATGAACATCCGTCTGCTTGGCTCTGTACAGGTGGTAGAGGATAAGTATTTTGCCTATGTTGCGCCGATTATGATCACCAAAAATGATCCTCTGTATCCGGTGGACGGCGTATTTAACGGCATACGCATCGTTGGCAACTGTCTCGGTACCACTATGCTTTATGGTATGGGCGCAGGCAAGCTTCCGACAGCATCCGCGGTTGTTTCCGATATGATCGCCGCGGTACGGCACCAGCATGAGTTCCAGGGTATCGGATGGTCAGAAAAAATGATCGACATCGAGCCAATGGGCAGCAATGCCTTTAATTATCTCGTCCGGATCGAGGGCACACCGGATGATGTCGCAAATGAAGTAAAGGATCTTTTCCTTAATGATACAACTGCATTCCATCCGATCGTACTGGATGGCAGAACTGACGAGTTCGCCGTTATGACGGATGTCATGTTTGAGTCCGATTTCAAGGAAAACATGAAGGAATTTGAGGAAAAAACAGGCAGAAGAGTGTTCCATTTCCTGAGAGCGGAGCTTGGAAAGGACTGATAGGACCATGATATTTGAAAGCAATTCACAGGATGAAACCTTTGCTTTCGGAGAAAAACTAGGCGCTGAGGCCAGACCGGGCGAGATCTATTGTCTCGACGGCGACCTTGGCGTCGGTAAAACGGTATTTACCCAGGGCTTTGCCAAAGGTCTCGGAATCACGGATTACGTCAACTCTCCGACATTCACAATCGTTAAGGAATACGAGGGACGGTTACCGCTGTATCATTTTGATGTATATCGTATCGGCGATCCATCGGAAATGGAGGAGATCGGCTACGAGGAGTATTTCTACGGGCAGGGTGTGACCATCATCGAGTGGCCGGAGCTGATCCTGGATCTGATTCCGGCGGAGGCAAAATGGATCCGTATCTCCAAGGATCTCAGCAAGGGTTTTGATTATCGTAAAATTGAGTATTGAAGGGATAGAAAAATGCTGGTACTAGGAATCGAATCATCTGGCAAAACCGCTTCAACTGCACTCTGGGAGGACGGAACTGTACTTGCAGAGTATTCTGTCAATATAGGTCTTACACATTCTCAGACACTACTCCCAATGGTGGCTGAGATTTTTTCGCGTACCGGAAAACGTGCGGAAGATCTTGCACTGATCGCTGTAAGCGCCGGTCCGGGATCCTTTACGGGCTTAAGGATCGGAGCCGCCACCGGCAAGGGAATCGCGCTTGCGTATGACATTCCGATGGCAGAGGTCAGCACGCTGGAGGGTCTCGCACATAACGTATCCGAGTGCGAATGTCTCGTGCATCCGATCATGGACGCGCGGAGGCATCAGGTATATACGGCTGCATTTAAGCGAGGAAAACTCATCGGCACAGAGGAAGCCGTCAGCATAGAGGAGCTTATTGACAGGCTGAACCGGGAGGGTGGCAGACACCTGTTTCTGGGGGATGCGGTTCCGGTTTACCGGAAATATATTGAGGAACACATGACAGGCAGTTATGCCTTTGCTTCTGCTGTAAATTATCTGCAGCGGGCGTCCTCCATTGCAGAGCTTGGTGCAGAAAGGATGGCGGCTGGACTTTCAAAACCCGGCATGTTTTTTGAGCTTAGCTATATCCGGAAGCCTCAGGCGGAAAGAGAACGGGAGGCGCAGGGGCTTAAGCAGTTTGATATGGTAAAGGATACAGATACAGCTGCGCAGGCGGGTGTTACCAAGGATAAGCTCCAGGCACAGAATTATGTTATCGGTTCCGGAACGGGATATGAAAATGAAGTGGTTGATTGAAGACATGCAGGAGAGCGATCTCCCTGAAGTTTTAAATCTGGAGCGCAGTGTCTTTGGAGGCATGGCGTGGTCTGTACGGGATTTTGAGTCTGCCATTGCATCAAAGTATGATGCGCCGATGGTCATCCACGATGGAAACCAGCTTGCCGCTTACTGCGTCTTACGGCTTCTCGGACCGGAGGCGGAAATCCTCAACATCTGCGTATCCTCTCCATACCGGAGAAAGGGCTACGGAGATGCGCTGATGGACCAGATGCTTGACATTGTAGCCGGACAAGGTGCCGGCAAAATCTGGCTTGAAGTCCGCGAATGCAACGAGCCTGCAAAAGCACTGTACCGCAAAAAAGGTTTTACAGATGCGTATGTCAGAAAAGCTTATTATAGTGACCCGATTGAGGATGCAATCATTATGCTCCTGGAAAGATAAAATACTATGCTTGATATTTGTTTACTGGGAACCGGTGGTATGATGCCGCTTCCCAACCGTTGGCTTACCAGCCTTATACTGAGATGCGGTGGAAGCAATATACTGATCGACTGCGGAGAGGGTACCCAGATTGCCTTAAAGGAAAAGGGCTGGTCTCCAAATCCGATTGATCTTATCCTTTTTACACATTATCACGCGGATCATATCTCGGGACTGCCTGGGATGCTGTTATCCATGGGAAACTCGGATCGTACGGAACCGCTCACGATTGTGGGACCGAAGGGACTCCGCAGAGTGGTGGATGGTCTCCGGATGATTGCACCGGAGCTCCCCTTTGAGATCATTTACCATGAGCTGAGTGAGCCCATGGAAACGATCACATTTGGCATATATACCATTGATGCCTTTAAAGTAAACCACAAGGTGACCTGCTACGGCTACCGTGTCTCTGTTAAACGGCTTGGAAAGTTTGATGCAGTAAAGGCGAAGGAGCAGAATATTCCTTTACGCTTCTGGAACCGTCTCCAGCATGGAGAAACGGTAACAGAGGATGGAGTATGCTATACTCCGGATATGGTGATGGGCGCACCGCGGCGGGGTCTCTCGGTTGTATACTGCACAGATACCCGTCCCTTACCTGTTATTTCCGACATGGCTAAGGATGCGGATCTTTTTATCTGCGAAGGCATGTACGGAGACCGGGACAAGCTGGAAAATGCCAGGAAATACCGTCACATGATGATGTATGAAGCAGCGGAGCTTGGTGTAAAATCCCAGGCGCGGGAAATGTGGCTGACACATTATTCCCCGTCGGAAATGAAGCCGGAAATCTACAAAGACGAGATCCAGAAAATTTATCCGCGGCTTAAATTTGCGCGGGACGGATGGTCCAAGGACTTAAATTTTGATGAGGAGTGAGCAGGCAATGTCAGATATTAGCATTCTCGGAATTGAATCAAGCTGTGATGAAACTGCCGCTGCCGTGGTACGCAATGGCAGGGAGGTTCTTTCTAATGTTATATCCTCTCAGATCGCGATTCACACGGAATATGGCGGAGTGGTGCCGGAGATTGCTTCCCGTAAGCACCTCGAAAAAATTGATGAGGTAATTAAGACTGCACTCACGGAGGCAGACTGCACATTTCATGACATCGATGCCATTGCCGTCACCTATGGCCCTGGGCTGGTAGGTGCGCTGCTTGTTGGCGTGGCGGAGGCAAAGGCGCTCGCATGGGCGCTCAACAAGCCTCTGATAGGTGTGCATCACATTGAGGGACATGTTTCCGCAAACTATATTGAAAACAAAGACCTTGAACCGCCGTTTGCCTGTCTCATAGTATCCGGTGGTCATACACATCTTGTCGTGGTTAAGGACTATGGTGAATTTGAAATTGTCGGAAGATCCAGAGATGACGCTGCAGGTGAAGCCTTTGACAAGGTGGCACGTGCCGTCGGTCTCGGGTATCCGGGAGGTCCTAAAATTGACCAGGCTGCGAAATCAGGAGATCCCAAGGCGATCCGTTTCCCGCGGGGTGAAGTTGCCGGAAGTCCGTATGACTTTTCGTTTTCCGGTATCAAATCTGCTGTACTAAATTACATCAACAGTGCGCATATGAAGGAGGAGCCCATCAATGTACCGGATCTCTGCGCCTCCTTCCAGGAGTCTGTGACAGATTCGCTCGTGTCAAGGTCGATCCGCCTGTGTCAGGAGCGTGGTTTCACAAAGCTTGCGATTGCAGGCGGAGTTGCCTCAAACTCCCATATACGGGCAAGAATGGAGGAGGAGTGTCTTAAAAATCACATCCGTTTTTACCGCCCGAGCCCGATCCTCTGTACAGATAATGCTGCTATGATCGGAACTGCAGGGTACTATGAATTTATAAAGGGAAAACGTGACGGACTGGATTTAAATGCAAAGCCAAATTTAAAGCTTGGAGAGCGGTAAAAAATCAGGAAAAGCATCGGAAAAAACATTCAGAAAGCATCAGGGAACGTTAAGGAAACGATTCAGCAGATAAATTTTGATCATCAGCAAAAGCAGCATGATGTATAATAATAGTAAAAATTATGTATAACAGTAAAAAGGTTTATGCCATTGTACTTGCCGCTGGAAAGGGCAGCCGGATGCACTCAGAAACCCGGAAGCAGTTTATGAAGCTTCGGGGACTGCCACTGTATCTATACAGTACCAGAAAATTTTTACAGCACCCTATGGTGGATGCTGTGGTTATTGTCACGGTAAAAGAAAGCTTTGCAACGGTCAAGGAAGCAATCGTCGCGGCCTGCCCTAACACCAAGACTCCATATGATCTGACCGAAGGTGGCAAAGAGCGTTATGATTCTGTTTACCAGGGGCTTTCTGCCATTCACAGACATATAATGAAAGACCCTGATGCTGCAGAGGACGAGAGTATTGTCCTGATCCATGACTCGGCACGACCTATGATTACGGATAAAATCATCACGGATTCTATCACTGCAGCCTATGCTTATAGAGCCGCTGTTGTCGGCATGCCTGTAAAGGATACAATCAAGCTTCTGGATCGAGAACATTTTGTAATGGATACACCGGATCGTAAACAGCTGTGGCTTATGCAGACACCGCAGAGCTTTGACTTTACACTGGTATATCATGCCTATCAGAAGCTAATGAAAGCAAAAGCAGAAGGAAACGATACCAGCGTGATCACGGATGACGCTATGGTAGTGGAAACGTTTAGCAATGCACGGGTCAAAATCATCGAAGGCAGCTATCAGAATATCAAGGTGACAACCCCGGAGGATATTGCAATCGCGGAGCTGTATCTTAATTGAAAAATATTACTCTAAAAGCAGTTGACAAGATGGGACGTATTGAGTATTATTATGAAGTCGCTCAGCGGAAAGCACAGAACGACTTAAAAACTGCAGAGATATCGAAGTGGTCATAACG
>DJXY01000212.1 GCA_002449915.1 Oribacterium sp. UBA6992 | reverse complement strand
AGCTAAGCTGGTGGTTTTGATTGTTTTAGCGCATCCGTGCGTATTTCTATTTTAAAAGAAAAGGGAGATCCCCTGAACGATATGGGAAAAACAGATGAACAGGAAACGATGATCGAGGTGAAGGATGTCACCAAGGTGTACCGGCTGTATGACAAGCCGATTGACCGTCTCAAGGAATCGGTCAGTCTTACACATAAAAATTATCATCGGGACTTCTATGCATTAAATCATATTTCCTTTGATGTAAAAAAGGGAGAGGCTGTCGGCATTATCGGAACCAATGGCTCCGGTAAGTCCACCATGCTTAAAATTATCACGGGAGTCCTGACTCCGACTGGAGGTACCGTGTCGGTCAAGGGCACGGCAGCGGCGCTGCTGGAGCTTGGTGCGGGATTTAACCAGGATTATACTGGTATTGAAAACATCTACATGAACGGGACGATGATGGGCTTCAGTCGTGAAGAGATGAAGGAGAAGCTTCCGGCGATCCTGGAATTTGCGGATATCGGTGATTTTGTGTATCAGCCGGTGAAGTCCTACTCCAGTGGTATGTTTGTGCGGCTTGCATTTGCGCTTTATGTCACCATGGATCCTGACGTTCTGATCGTGGATGAAGCTCTGTCTGTCGGAGATGTCTTTTTCCAGGCAAAATGTTATCACCGCATGGACGATCTTAAGCGGAAGGGAACGACCATTTTGATGGTGACGCATGATCTCGGCTCAGTTATGAAATACTGTGACCGGGTTGTGCTGCTCAATAAAGGTGAAAAGATTGCTGAGGGTAAGCCGGGGGAGATGGTGGATCTCTATAAAAAGATTCTGGCAGGTCAGTATACCGGAAACGAGGATTTTGTAGATAAGGCGGATTTTGGTGTGGAGTCCATCGGCGCGGCAGCGTTAGGTGCCTCCCGGACAAAGCCAGATGCAAATACAAATGACGATATGGAAACGGATGCTTCCGATCAAGGCTCGCTTGTGGAAAAGCTGGATCATGCGGCGGAGCTTGAGCATGTGAGCGAGGGTCTCATGATGGACCGCCTTACGTTAAATCCTAACGTGCAGCACTATGGCAATGGCAAGGCTTCTCTCTATGATTTTGGTATTTTTGATGCACATGGAAAACTGACAAACGTGGTTTTAAAGGGTGAAATGTTTTCCATCAAGGAGAGAATCCGTTTTAATGACCGGGTCGAGTCGCCGATTTTTACATTCACGATCAAAGACAAGCGTGGAAATGATCTTACGGGCACCAATACGATGTTTGAGGGAAAGGAAATCCCGCCGGTCAAAAAGGGAGATGAGTATGTCTGCGTTTTCCGTCAGAAGATGACGCTGCAGGGAGGTGAATATCTCCTGTCGATGTCCTGCACGGGATTTGAGCAGGGGACACATACGGTATATGATCGGAAATATGATGTGGCAAGCATTACCGTACTCTCCAATAAAAATACGGTCGGAGTTTATGACATGGAGTCCGAGGTGACTCTGGAAAGGCATGAAGCATGAGTTTTGAGCATCACAGAAGAAATCTGATGGACTGGCTCTTTTTAGAGGATGAAGCTTCGGACATAGGCGGGGCGCATGTGCTGCTGCTAGGAGATAAGGACGAGGTGAAGCCGTTTTATGAGCTTCTTAAGCGTCGGGGATGTAAGGTCTCGGACAGAACAGAGTCGGGATTGGTCTATGACTGGATTCTGGTTCCAATGCTCACACGTAGAATCCTTGCCGGATTCCGGAGGGATCCTCGGGAGATGTTTAAGAGCCTAACGGAAACATGGCTGGCACCGTCAGGTAAGCTTGTGGTCGGGATGGAAAATGCCTGCGATATTGATCGTCTGGCAAGTGGACAGTACGAGAACGAGATCTATTACATGACAGAGGAGGTGCTGCGGGGGATCCGCACTTCGCTTAAGGAAAGCTTTCCGTCCTCCAGAGAGCTTATGTATTTTCCAATGCCGGAGCTGGAGATGCCGCTTGTCATGTACTCCGAGGAGCGGCTTCCGGCTCCGGGGGAGGAGGATGATAAGACGACAGCGCTTGTGCACGGTGGTGAATTTGGAAAGTTTGCGCCTGCATGGCTCTATGTCTTTACAAAGGATGCTTTTATCGGAATCGGAAACGGTAAAAAAGAAGATATTCCTCTGTATATTAAATATAATTCCAGCCGTAGGGCAGAATATGCGATTAAAACCGTGATTTACCGGGATGCGGAGGGCAGGAGGCATGTCCGTAAGGAGAGCATCACACCGGAAGCCAATACACATGTCGAGTCGCTGATTCATAATGCAGAGCTTGTCCGGACTGGAAACCCCGGGCTTCAGGTGCTTAAAGCCGAGGTGGAGCGGAAGGCAGAAAAGGAGGGGGAGACCTCCTATGTGATCTATCCCTTTGTGTCGGGTAAGAGTGTCGCAGAGGAGCTTGGGGACAAGATCAAGGATGGTACCGCACCTGTGGAGGAAATCCGGGCAGTGATGCGTCAAATCATTGGGAAAGACAGTGGCGTACAGAATCCTGCCAATCTCGACGGATTGTTTCAGAATGTCCTGATGGATGGAGCTGTCCCTACGCTCATTGATTGTGAATGGGTACTGCCGGAAGATACAGAAGTTAAATTTCTTGAATTCCGTATGCTGAAATATTGGTACCTGGAGTATAAGGATGCAATGGCTTACACAGAGCTTGCATCCTTCTTAAGGCTGTTTGGATTTACAGCAGAGGATCTGGAAAGGTATGACAAGGCAGAGGCTGAGTTTCAGAAGCGGGTGCATGGAGATGGGGAGGAGTCCAATCTCTGGGCATATCAGTCTGGAAGAGTGACGCTTAAAAATTTCCTACGGCAGAAGGATGAGATCACAGAGCAGGAGGCCACCATACAGGAGCTTGCGCGGCAGGTTAAGGAGCGGGATATTGCGCTTCGGAAGGAACGGGAGGTAAGCCGCCTTACCAACGTGCACGTCGGCAATCTCGAGAAGGTGATTGCCATTCATGAGCGGGATATCAATACGCTCATGCAGGAGCGGGAGTATTATAAGAAGCATCAGAGCTGGTCATCAAAAAAGAGAGAAGCGCTGGAAGCGGTGTATGACAAGCATTTCCCTTATGGCTCCAGGAAACGGAAGATTATGGACTATGCCGGTAAGACGATTCGTCATCCGATCCATACAATTCCGATGTACTTTTCGGATCGCGGTAGAAATCTCATAAAGGGAGATTTCCGCATCGGTGCACAGTATCTGGAGGGTGGAAAGCTCTGCTTTGAGAGGACGGATGCGCCGCTTGTCAGCATTGTAATCCCCTGCTATAACCAGATCAATTATACGTATCAGTGTCTGCTCTCGATTTTACGGCATACGGATTTTAAGAAAACCCCGTATGAAGTCATTATTGCCGACGATGTTTCGCAGGATGCGACGAAGGACCTTGCCGAGTTCTCGGAAAATCTTGTGATTGCCCGGAATACGGAAAACATGGGCTTCCTCCGGAACTGTAATCAGGCGGCAGCCAGGGCAAGAGGCAGATATATCTTCTTTTTAAATAATGATACCGAGGTGAAGGAGGGCTGGCTTTCCAGTCTTGTGGACCTCATTGAGAGCGATCAAAGCATCGGTATGGTTGGCTCCAAGCTGGTGTATCCGGACGGCCGGCTCCAGGAAGCGGGCGGAATCATCTGGTCCGATGCTTCCGGCTGGAACTATGGACGTCTCCAGGATCCGGAGGAGCCGGAGTATAACTATGTCAAGGATGTGGATTATATATCCGGTGCTGCCATCATGATCCGTGCGGAGCTATGGAGGGAAATCGGAGGCTTTGATGAGCTTTTTGCTCCGGCATACTGTGAGGATTCCGATCTTGCGTTTGAAGTGCGGAGACATGGAAAACGGGTAGTGTATCAGCCGAAATCGGTAGTCATTCACTATGAAGGCATTTCCAATGGCACGGATGTTCAGGGAACTGGTCTTAAGCGCTATCAGCTTGTGAATCAGGAGAAGTTCCGGGAGAAGTGGAAAAAGGAGCTGGCGGAGCAGTCGGTAAACACCGGAAGTCCAAATCCGTTTAAGGCAAGAGAGAGAGGACAGAACAGCCGGTATATCCTGGTTGTGGACCATTATGTGCCGACCTGGGATAAGGACGCCGGATCCAAGACAACCTATCAGTACCTTCAGATGTTTGTGCATATGGGTTATAAGGTGAAGTTCCTGGGAGATAATTTCCTGCATGAGGAACCATATACTTCTGTGCTTGAGCAGATGGGGATCGAGGTGCTGTATGGTAAAACCATGCAGGCAAATATCTGGAACTGGATCGATACCAATAAGGATATGATCAACATTGCCTTTTTGGAGCGTCCGCATATTGCAACCAAATATATCGATTATATCCGGGAGCATACCGGCTGGAAATGCATCTTTTACGGACATGACCTGCACTTCCTGCGAGAGAGACGAGAGTATGAAATCACGCATGATGAGGCAATCCTCGAGGACAGTGAATACTGGCGGAGTCTGGAGCTCTCGGTAATGAAAAAAGCGGATATCAGCTACTATCCGTCTCAGGTGGAAGTGGATGCAATCCATGAGATTGATCCGTCCATCCTGGCAAAGGCGATTACCGCGTATGTGTTTAAGGATCCCGCCAGGGTTTCCGGTGATTATGCAAAACGAGAGGGACTGCTGTTTGTCGGAGGATTTGCGCATCCGCCAAACAAGGATGGTCTCCTCTGGTTTGCGGATCATATCCTGCCGGAGATTCAGGCAGCGATTCCCGGAGTAAAGTTCCGGGTGGCAGGCTCACATCCGGATGATGAAGTCCTTAAGCTGAATGAGCGGGAAGGGATCGAGGTGCTGGGCTTTGTCTCCGATGAGCGGCTGGAGGAGCTCTATCAGGAAAGCAGGATTGTCGTTGTGCCGCTCCGCTATGGTGCCGGTGTCAAGGGCAAGGTCGTGGAGGCGCTGCATGAGGGTGCAGCCATTGTGACTACCAGCTGCGGAGCAGAGGGAATCCCGGGCGTGGAACAGGCGCTTATGATCCGGGATGACGAGCATGCCTTTGCAGAGGAAGTGATTTCCCTGTATCACGATGTACCGGAGCTTGGCAGACTTTCTCAGAGAGCACAGCAGTTTGTATCGGATCATTTTTCTGTGGAAGGCGCCTGGAGCCGTATCCGGGAGGACTTTGAGACCGATCTTAATCATAAGTAATAGAATAAGGGAGAGTGTATGGAAGCAGTACTTCTCTGCGGAGGTCTCGGGACGAGACTCCGTTCTGTGGTATCGGACCGCCCCAAGCCGCTTGCGGATATCGGCGGCAAGGCATTTATGGAATATGTGACGGATCAGCTGGTGCAGCAGGGGATCAGAGATATTGTGTTTGCCGTCGGCTATAAAGGTCAAATGGTTGAGGACTATTTTGGTGACGGCAGCCGTTTTGGTTTCCGGGCATCGTACTCATATGAGGAGGAACCGCTTGGAACCGGAGGTGCGATCCGGCATGCGCTTCCGAAGCTGAGAGGTGACCGGGCATATGTATTAAATGCGGATACCTATTATAAAATCGACTTCACAAGACTTGAGCGCTGTATGGATCATGCGCATGCTTCCATGGCGCTGTTTACACGGGAGGTACCGGATATCTCCCGCTACGGTGAAGTGAAATCAGAGAGGCAGCTGCTTTGTTCCTGGAATGAAAAAAGCGATGCTGCCCGTCCGGGAGAGATTAACGGCGGCATTTACCTTATCCGGAGAGAGCTGCTTGAAACCATGCCGGAGGGGAAGGCAAGCCTTGAACATGACTGGATCCCGCAGTGGCTCTCACAGGGTGTCCGGATTGCGACCGAGTTATCCGATGCATATTTCATCGATATCGGTGTCCCGGAGAGCTATCGCAGATTCCGGGAGGATGTGGCAGCCGGCAGAGTAGGAGAGGACATTTCATGACCAAGGAGCATCCGCTGGATCCGAATCCGAAATCCGGATGGCAGCCCAAGATCGTGTTTCTTGACCGGGACGGAACGATCAATGAGGAGGTGAATTACCTCTATAAGCCGGAGGATCTCGTGATCCTGCCGGGAGTGCCGGAAGCGCTCCGGGAGCTGAAGAAGGCAGGGTACCTGCTCATCCTGATTACCAATCAGGCTGGGATCGCCCGGGGATATTATACGGAGGAGGACTGCATAAGGCTGAATCTTGTGCTGGACACGGAGCTGAAACGCGCGGGCGCCGGACTGAATGCCGTATATTACTGCCCGCATCATCCGGAGCATGGAATCGGGAAATATAAGCTGCACTGTCACTGCCGGAAGCCGGAAACCGGACTTTTACTGCAGGCGGAGGCCGATCTTATGTCCTGCAGGATCCCATCCGGAGATATGCTTTATCAGAGCCGATGCATACTTTCCGAAGCGGAGCAGAAGGCACTTTCCGAGTGGAACAGAAGCCCCGAGGGACCGGATTTTACAAACTGCTTTATGATCGGGGATAAGCTGGGAGATATCCTTGCCGGACGTCGTTTCGGAGTGCGCAGCATCCTGGTGGGCACCGGATATGGGGAAAAAGAGCAGAGAGCAGCTGCGGCAGGAAGCTATGATTATTATGCGGATACGCTTAAGGAGGCAGCAAAATGGATTATAAGGCAGCAGAGCATAAGGTGAAACCGGGACAGAAGCACTATAAGCATGTCTTTGCCGTGGCAGCCTATGGGGAGTCGCCGTATCTTGATAAGCTTCTCCATAGTCTTACTAAGCAGAGCGTTCCGAGCCGGATTATCCTGTGCACGTCTACGCCGAATGCCTATATTACATCATTATCCGCGAAATACCGGATTCCTGTCTATGTAAGGCATGGAGCGCACGGACTGAAGGAGGATTGGAACTTTGCCTATGAGCAGGGAGCAAAGCTTGCACCGCTTGTAACGATTGCGCATCAGGATGATCTCTATTTTCCGGATTATACCAAGGCACTGCTCTATGCCTTTTCACAATATCCGGATATGTCGGTTTTCTGCTGCCGATATGACACCATAGATGCTGCGGGAAATACCATAGAAGGGAAGTCAGAGCAGGTTAAACGATATCTAAGGATCCTGCTCCGGGACCATGCACATGCGGACAGAAGCTTTGTAAAGCTTAGCGCGCTCCGCTATGGCAACGGTATCGGCTGTCCGACCTGCACCTATCAGACCCGGCTTTGCGGATTTCCCTTGTTCCAAAATGACTATAAATTTGTCATTGACTGGGATACACTGATCCGTCTTGCCAGACTTCCGGGACGTTTTATCTGCATTGAGAAGCCCTTAATGGCTTACCGGGTGCATAGCGGAGCGGAAACGGCAGCGCAGATCGAGAACCATAACAGGGAGAAGGAAGAAACGGAGATGTTCGAGAAACTGCATGGGAGGTGCTTAAGCAGGATCCTCATGCATTTTTACAGGAAGGCATATGCAGCATATGACACTGAACCTAAAACCTGCCAATCGTAAATGTACCGGATTTCCGATCATCACAGGGATCACTGTGCTTTGCTTTCTGATCTTCTATGCAGCTTCCGGAAACCTGGAAAGGCAGCTGGAGCCTGTAAACCGGGCTGCACTTATGGAAATGCTGCTTGTTTCATTGCTCCTCCTGGGGATCGGAAGGCTTCCGCTTTTTAATACAGGGAAACGTCAAATACTTGCGACAGCAATTGTAATTGTCATAGAGATTTATCTCCACCGCATGCTGCTTCCGGTCGTTTTTTCAGGACTTTGGTTCCTATTTGTTGCTATAGTATTTCTCTTTATCTTTGGTGTAATCCGAAGCAGGAGAGATCTCCGGAAGCCGCAGCTGCCGGGAGATCCCCGGGAATACCGTCCCCTGCTTCTTGCACTTCCGTTTCTTTTGCTCCAGCTGAACCGTATGAACATCGCTGTGGATTATGATTCCCTCCGATATGGACTTCGTTCGGATTATGTGCTTTTTAACGGAAGTTTCTTTGATGCATTGGGTCAGATCAATGCGGTCTATACCTATCCTAAAGGACTGGAGGTTTTGACGGCACCACTCAGCAGCTTTCATAGCTTTGCGCTGCTTCTGATGTTTCAGTTCTGGACGTTGCTCTCCGTGATGGCGCTTGTGTTTTTGATCCTCTACCGGATGACGGGACGGGTGCGCAATGGTGTTGCAGCCGTGCTGGTCCTGTCCATGATGACAAGTCTCACCAATATGTCCATTACCGCCAAGACGGATCTTATCACGCTGCTTCTTCAACTTATCATGTTCTGGTTTTTCCTTACAAGAGAGCCGGGCAAGGCTGCCGCAGCCGCCATCCTGAGTCTGTCGATGAAGCCTACGGCAGTGGTGTTTACTACAGCCGCATGGATGACCCTTATGGGAATGTCACTTTGGGATGCACACCGTAAAGCAGGACGGAATGTGTCGCCGCGGGAACCGCAGATGCCTGGTATACGGATGCAGGAATCATGCATTTTTACCTCCGGAGTATGGCTTTCCGCACTGCCTGCACTGATATTTTCCATCCTTTTTACCGGCATCATTACACTTCGGACGCTGGTGATTACTGGAGTGCCTTATTCAACGACCTTTACCGCTTTATTTCAGACACTTGGTTTCCGGGTAAAGTGGCCCTTTAATTTTGACGCACATGTGGATTACGGAGCTTCGGTCAGCTTCGGGCAGGCAATGCTTTCCTTAGCGCGGCGGCTTTTTTTGTTTTTATTTTGTCCGGTCGGAGATGACATGGCGCATGTCATGATCGCGTGGGGCGGAGTCATGGTTCCTGTACTCTTATATGCCGTGCTCCGGAAATGGAATCTGCTTTTCAGGGGTAGCCGGGAGCAGAGGATGTCTGCGATGCTCCTTATGGTGCTTACGGGACTTTCCCTTCTCACGTTTTATTTTCTCTGGCAGGTGGATGGCAATTATTATATCTTCTGGGATGTGATGCTTGTAATCACCGCCTTTTCGCTACTGGAGGAAGGGCCTGATCTACATCCGGGTAGAGTTAAAATATTAGGAGCGGGGATACTCTGGGCAGCTGCATTCGCAACAACCATCATTACAAGCTGGGCTGGAGCGGTAGGCTTTACACCCATCGATTTTGTAAACAAGGGGTATTATGATAATCTTGCGGAAATTGCAGAAGCGCAGAGGCTCCGCGGATCCTACGGCGTATGGTCTCATATGGCGGCGGACCCTGCAAACCGGGTGATCGCCTTTGCAGAGACGCCGGATTGCTATGAAATCCCGTGTAATGTTGAGAGCATTGCGGATGTGGAAGGCTCCGGAGGCAGTCCGGGGCTCTATGACAAGCCGATGTTTTTTGAATGGTTTTTAACCTGGGCGGATACGGATTATCTGTACGTTGAGCGGGGCTTTCTGGAACAGCCGGAGGAAACCCGGGCGCGGGAAATGGTGGAGACACTGATCCGTGAGGGTATGATTTCCGACATTATGACAGAGCGTGCCAGTCAGGAGCCGGAGCTTCACGGCATCGGACCGGAGGAGGATTGTTATCTTCTGCTCTCGGTGGATAAGGCGCGGCTTCGCTATATCTGGGAGGAAACGACACCGCCGCCGGCAGATCCGGCGCGTACGGCAGAGCTTCTGGGCATATTCCGGACTGCGGCATATTTTGCAAGGTAAGGTAACGAGGGAGACTCATGAGAGAAACAGGAAAAACAAGGATTTTTGCGGCGATACTTGCGCTGATCCTATTCAGCCTGGTTGGATTTTACGTAAACCGGTACATAAAGATCGAGGGACTGTATATGGATGACCTCTATATGTGGTCCTGCTACGGAGAGCAGTCTTTCCGGGAGTTTGCATTCCCGATCGGAACCTCTACCAGATTTCGTCCGGTCTACTGGACGCTTACGTATCTTGAGATGATGATCGTACGGAATAACGTCAGGCTCTTTGTACCGATTAATATTATACTGAATATTGGAGTCGCTTTTACCATTTATCTTTTTGCGCGTAGATTAAGTCATAACAGTATCTTTTCCATGCTGGCAGGATACATGTATCTGATTTCGCATTTTGCGTATTACCAGATTGCGCAGGCATTGGGACTGCTGGAGACGATGTCACTCTTTATGGCGGTGGTGATCCTCTGGCTTCTGTATGATTTTCTGAATCTCGGCTCCAAGATCTATTTCTATATAGCGGGTATTGTGTATTTCCTTCTGGTGTTCTCGCATGAACGTTACCTGTCGCTGATGCCGCTCTTTTATATTGCGCTTCTTTTTGTGAGATTTCGTATCCATGTCACGAGCGGCAGGGGAAAGTCACGGCGCAGGGGAAGTCTTGCGGGGATTGTACGGATCAGAAGCTTTGACTGGCTGTTCCCCATCCTTCTTTTAGCGCTGATCCTCGGCATCCGGCGATTTGCCATTGGTACCGCGGTACCGGCAGGAACCGGTGGAACGGAGGTTACCGATACGTTTC
>DJXY01000210.1 GCA_002449915.1 Oribacterium sp. UBA6992 | reverse complement strand
GTGTTCTGCGCCTCATCCAGGATGATATAAGCGTTATCCAGTGTGCGTCCTCGCATATAGGCAAGCGGTGCAACCTCGATGAGACCCTTGTCTGCATTGGTCTGATACTGCTCTGCGCCCATAATGGAATACAGGGCATCATATACCGGGCGCATATACGGATCCACCTTGGACTGCAGATCTCCCGGCAGGAAGCCGAGCTTCTCACCTGCTTCGATCGCCGGTCGTGTCAGGATAATCCTCTGCACCTCCTGCTCACGGAATGCAGTGATCGCCATTGCCATCGCAAGATATGTTTTACCAGTACCGGCAGGTCCGACACCAAAGGTAATCATGTTATTTCTGATGGCATCCACATACTGCTTCTGTCCAAGAGTCTTGGGCTTCACCGGCTTGCCAAGCGCCGTGCGTGCAAGGACATCCTTATCAATCTCCAAAATACCTGCCGTGGACTTATCACTGAAGCTTAATGAGATCGCATAATCCACATTCTGCTCCGTAATATTATTTCCTCTACGGGACAGCTCCAGCAGATTTTCAAATACCTCTCTTGCCTGCTGTGTATCCTTTTCCTCTCCGATGATTTTAATGATACCATCCCGGTCGATCACTGTAACATGGAACGAGCGCTCGATTTTCTTTAACCAGGAGTCCAGCTGTCCCAGTACATTTCTCTCATGCTCGATCGGTATATCGATCATAATTTCCGTTGCTGCCATTTTACCTCCGAAAACAACGAAAGCCCCAATTCATTGCTGAATCAGGGCTATTTCAATCATGTTGAATTGATATTAGTTGAACTTACGCTTTCTGGCTGCTTCAGACTTTTTCTTACGTCTTACAGACGGCTTCTCGTAATGTTCTCTCTTGCGGATTTCCTGCTGGATACCTGCCTTAGCGCAGTTTCTCTTGAATCTGCGTAAAGCGCTGTCCAGAGATTCGTTTTCCTTTACGATAACATTAGACATGCTTAGACCCCAAACCTCCCTTCGGGTGCAAACTGAATTTTATTATAGCATACAACAGCGTTACGTCAAGAGCGGATTTTATTTTTTCATCGCCAAAGTGGATTTTTGCTGTTGTCTTTTACTAAGGCTTCTCCGCTCCTGCGGCAGCTCTTTTACAGTAATATTACTGTAAAATCCCAACAGGAGCTTTAGATTTACGACAGGCTCAGCCCTGAAGCTGTGCTTCCGCCACCTCTCTTGCCTTTACGAGGGCATCCTTGATACCGGCTGCGTTTTTACCTCCCGCCTGTGCCATGTTAGGACGTCCACCGCCGCCACCGCCGACAAGCGGAGCAACCTGCTTGATCAGGTTTCCGGCATGCGCACCCTTTTTAAGCGCGGCATCCGTAGCCATTGCAACCATGGATACCTTACCATCCTGGTCTGAAATCAAGAGGACAACGCCATCACCGAGCTTTGTCTTAAGGTCGTCTCCAAGATTACGAAGCTCATTCATATCCACACCGGATACATGTGCGGCAAGGAACTTGACTCCGTTGATTTCAACCGTCTGATCCATGACATTGCCAAGCGCGGATTTTGCCTCCTTGCTCTTAAGCGCGTCATTTTCATTTTTAAGCTCCTTCACTTCCTTCTGGAGCGTACGGATATGATCAGCAAGAGTTGCAGGTGTTGCCTTGACAAGGTCGGAAGCTTCCATAATCTGCTTTTCCAGCTTGTCATAATATGCACGCACATTATCTCCGGTCAACGCCTCGATACGTCTGACACCGGCAGCTACACCGCTCTCGGACAGAATCTTAAACTGTCCGATCTGGAGTGTGTTCTTAACATGCGTACCGCCGCAGAGCTCTGTGGAGAAATCTCCCATCCGGACTACCCGTACCTTGGAGCCGTACTTCTCTCCAAACAGTGCCATAGCTCCGGTCTTCTTGGCATCCTCGAGGCTCATCACTTCTGTCGTTACAGGGAGTGCCTCCTGGATTTTTTCATTCACAAGGTTTTCAACCTTTTTAAGCTCCTCACTGGTCATTGCCTGGAAATGAGAGAAGTCAAATCTGGTTCTGCCGGCATCCTGATATGAGCCTGCCTGCTCTACATGAGAGCCAAGAACCTCGCGCAGTGCCTTCTGCAGGAGATGCGTTGCCGAGTGGTTGCGGCAGATCGCCATACGGTTCTGCGTGTCCACCTTAAGCGTTACATGGTCGTGGAGCTTGAGCATGCCCTTCCGCATTACACCGATATGCGCAATCTTGTTTCCTGCGACATGCTCTGTTGATGTTACTTCAAACACAGCAGCGCCTTTACCAAGCGCGGCGCCCTCATCGGCATCGTCCGATCCCATAAGGATCAGACCCTTGTCGCCGACCTGTCCGCCCATGGTGCCGTAAAACGGTGTTTCCGAAGTAATGATTGCTCCGTTCTCGCCATCACTCAATGCTTCTACCACTGCATCCTCATCCCCGGAATCTCCGGATGCAAGGGAAACCATCGCCACGATCTCAGATTCTGCAGTTGTCTTATCATATCCGATAAATGTGCTGCTTAAAGCCGGATCCAGCGCATCATAAACCGTAGCGGCATGTCCGCTGTAATCTGCCATCTTACCGGACGCAAGACGATCCTTCCGGGCTGTCTTTTTCTGATTTTCCATAGCGGCACGGAAACCTGCTTCATCTACAGAGAAGCCTCTCTCCTCCAGGATCTCCTTGGTGTTGTCCAGAGGGAAGCCGTAGGTGTCATACAGCTTAAAGGCATCCTCGCCTGAGAGCTCCTTGCGGCCTTCTGTGCTTAAACTCTTTTCCATCTGCTCAAGGATATCCATACCCTGCTCATAGGTTTTTTCAAATTTTTCTTCCTCAGCAAGGATGACGCTCAGGATAAAATCACGTTTTTCCTCAAGCTCCGGATAACCGTCCTTGGAACCGTCAATTACATTCTTAGCAAGTGTTGTCAGGAAAGAGCCCTTAATTCCAAGCTTTCTGCCATGACGTACGGCGCGGCGGATGATACGGCGGAGTACATAGCCTCTGCCGTTGTTGGATGGCATGATTCCATCAGAAATCATAAAGGTCATGGCTCTCGCATGATCTGTCATGATACGTACCGATACATCGGACTCTTCCGTACCCGGCTTTTCATAGCCGATGCCGCCTGCCATCTGACAGATAAGATCGCGGAGGCTTTTTAAGGTATCCACATCAAAGATGGATCCTACATCCTGTACCGCAACCGCAAGTCTCTCAAGGCCCATACCGGTATCAATGTTTTTCTGCGCAAGGTCGGTATAATGCCCCTCTCCATCATTGTTAAACTGGGAAAAAACAACATTCCAGACTTCCATAAAGCGGTCGCCCTCGCCGCCCATGACGTCCTCCGGGCCATTGCCGTATTTCTCTCCACGGTCATAATAGATCTCTGTACAGGGACCACAGGGACCGGAGCCATGCTCCCAGAAGTTGTCCTCCTTACCGAACTTGTAGATATGATCCGCAGGGATATGCATGTCATTGAGCCAGATATTGTAAGCCTCGTCATCATCCACATAGACAGACGGATACAACCGATCCGGATCCAGACCAACACGCTCTGTCAGAAACTCCCATGCCCACGGAATCGCCTCTTTTTTGAAATAATCGCCAAAGGAGAAGTTGCCAAGCATTTCAAAGAAGGTTCCGTGCCGTGCCGTTTTACCTACATTCTCCAGATCACCCGTACGGATACACTTCTGACATGTAGTAACCCTCCTTCTCGGTGGGATTTCCTGTCCGGTAAACCATGGCTTCATCGGCGCCATACCGGAATTGATAATCAGCAGTGAATTATCATTGTGAGGAACCAGCGAAAAGCTGTTAAGGCGTAAGCATCCCTTCTCCTCAAAATAAGAGAGAAACAGCTCACGCAATTCGTTTACACCTCTGTACTGCATTGTAATAAATCTCCTTAGTATACAATATATACAATATGCCTTTTAATATTGACATTAACTTGATGACTATAACACAAGTCCCCATGATTTACAAGAAAGCTTTGTAATCTTTGAGGAGGTCATAGCATCTTAAACGGGTAAGCTCGGCATATTTACGGAGGTAATCCAGGTTTTCTGTCATGCCGCTTTTTGTATTGCTGATTTCCTTCATTGCCTCAAGATTTCTGGATTGCAGAAATTCTTTTTCCGACTCATGAAATGCATCTTTCTCCGACTCCTCAAGATGGCTTGTAATGACATTGGAAATCCGATTCAGCTCCTGATTCCAAAGCTCTGCGATCCTCTCATACTTATCCCGTGTGGAAATCCCCCGGTTTCCATTAAGATAGGCAGTGATTTGTCCGTCAAGCTCCTGAAGCTCCGTTGTGAGATCCTGAAGCGTCGCTGCATCCCTGGTATCCTCGGATGATGCAGGATCCTCCGGAATAATCAATTGCTCCAGAGTTTCCTCCGGAGCAGCATCTGCTTCCGATGCAATTTCATAAGCCTTAAGCTTCCGGTCAAGATAAACCCGGAAGCTCAGGGTAAAAACGACGGTAAATGTCAATAGCCCCAGAATCAGAAGACACATCCGTTTTGATATAAATTTCAATCTGTAACTCCTGCTTAGCGCATCCACTTGTTATAGAGATTCAGAATCTGATCCGTAAACTTATTAAGATCCTTGTTGGCGCCTCCGTAGTTTGCCTTAACCGCAGCTTCCAGCTTACGGTACGCAGACAGCAGTCTCTCGAATGCTGTATCGCTTGACTTCTTACGCCGCTTGGCAAGTCCGGTGGAGGCTTCTGCGATGCCCTCCGGCAGTTCCTTCACAAACGGCACCGGTGCTGCCACATAAATCCAGCGGTCGGCTGCAAGATCAAAGATCGAACCAGAGTACGGACAATCCACCGTATCTCCCGTCTTGTCTGTGATCAGCTGCGCAAGCGTCTTCATCGAGTCATCATCTCCATGCACAAGGAAAACCCGTTCCGGTTTCTTTTCATACGCAGAGATCCAGTCCAGAAGCCCCTTTTGATCGGCATGTGAGGACATGTCCGGCATCGTTGCAATCTCTGCCTTTACCGCAATTTCCTCTCCAAACAGCTTGATGTACTCGGCACCGTCCAGAAGCACTCTGCCGAGTGTACCTTCTGCCTGATACCCGGCAAAGACAATAGTACTCTCCGGTCTCCATACATTGTACTTGATATGGTGACGGATTCTGCCGGCGTCGCACATACCGGATGCCGATATAATGACCTTGGGTGTTTCATCATAGTTGATTGCCTTGGATTCATCCAGTGTAATCGACAGGTTCAGCCCCGGGAAGAAAATCGGGTTGATACCCTTTTCCACGCATTTCCGGGTTTCTTCATCATAGCAGTCCTTAAGATTTTGTGAAAACACATGTGTAGCATCCACAGCAAGCGGACTATCTACATATACAGGGAATCCATCATGTCCGTGGATCAAATGCTCCTGCTTGATAATCCGGTAAAGATACAGAAGCTCCTGTGTTCTGCCCACTGCAAAAGATGGAATAACCACATTTCCGCCTCTGTCCAGCGTCCTCTGCGTAATGGACACGAGATCCTTGAGATGATCCGTACTGTTATCATGCAGACGATCTCCGTAGGTGGACTCCATAATGACATAATCCGCATCCTTTATATACTGCGGGTCACGGATCAACGGCTTATTGAAGTTTCCGATATCTCCGGAAAATACCAGTTTTTTATCAACGCCATCCTCATGGATAAATACTTCAATGGAAGCAGAGCCCAGGAGATGTCCTGCATCAATAAATCTTACCTTGATGCCATCTGCGAGCTCGATCATTTCATTGTAATTCACTCCACGGAACTGATCCAGGACATTGGACGCATCATTAAGATCATAGATTGGAGCCACATCCTCCTTGCCGGCGCGTCTTCCCTTCCGGTTCCGGTACTCTGCCTCCTGCATCTGGATATGCGCACTGTCACGCAGCATGATATCTGCCAGCGCCTTTGTTGCACGCGTTGTGACGATGGTTCCGGTAAAGCCGTTTTTATAGGCATACGGCAGCATCCCGGAGTGATCGATATGTGCATGCGTCAATAAAATGTAGTCAAGCTGTGAGAGCTTTATCGGGAGCTCCGCATTTTCATAATGGTTTGCGCCCTGCTCCATACCACAGTCGATTGCAATATTCAATCCGCAGGCCTCCAAAAGATGCAATGATCCGGTTACCTCATGATCCGCACCGATAAACGTGAGCTTCATACTTCCTCCTTTTCCCGTTGATTTTTTAATTTATTTCACTACAGAAAAACCCTAACGGATTCTCTCTGCAAAATGTTTCTGTTTACACCAATTCCAAATCAAAATCCATAACAAAAAATTATGGATGCAAAAAGAACCTTGCTGATTCTATTATATCAGCGAGGTTCCTCTTTATCCATACATTGTTTATAAGTCTTGTATTTAAAAGCTTCTAGTGTCTGAAAGTTTCTGAACCAAAGCATTCTGAATACAAGCTTCTGTATTTAAACTGTAAATTCTTTAAAAGCATACATACTAAAGCGTCTTTGATTACTCGGACAGATATGCTGCCTTAACCTTAGGATCATTGGCAAGATCATGTGCCGTACCTTCAATGGTGATTTTACCAGTCTCAAGTACATACGCACGGTCAGCGATGGCTAGTGCCTTGTTGGCATTCTGCTCAACCAGAAGTACCGTAACACCGGACTCGTGTATCTTTTCAATGATATTGAAAATCTCATTTACATAAATCGGAGAGAGACCCATGGATGGCTCATCCATAACGATCATCTGCGGATGGCTCATAAGTGCCCGCCCCATGGCAAGCATCTGCTGTTCACCACCGGACAACGTACCGGCAACCTGGTTCTTTCTCTCCTCAAGTCTCGGGAAGTGGTGATATACCGTGTTGAGTGTTTCCTCTATTTCCGCCTTGTCTTTTCTGGTATATGCTCCCAGCATCAGGTTCTGAAGTACCGTAAGCGTTGCAAAAACACGTCTGCCCTCCGGTACATGCGCAAGACCCATACCTACAAGCTCATGTCCCGGAATATGTGTAATGTCCTTGCCATTATACGTGATCTTACCGGATCTTGACGGGATCAGTCCGGTGATCGTCTGCAACGTAGTAGTCTTGCCGGCGCCGTTGGCACCAATCAGTGTAACAATTTCACCCTGATCTACATGAAAGGAAATCCCCTTAAGGGCATGAATTACACCATAATATACATTTAAGTCCTGGACATCCAGTAATGTGCTCATTCTGTTTCCTCCTTAATCGCCGAGATAAGCCTTGATGACAGCCGGATCGTGCAGTACCTGAGAGGTTTCTCCCTGCTTCAAAACCTGTCCGAAATTCAGAACCGTAAGCCGGTCGCAGATACCCGAAACAAGCTTCATGTCGTGCTCTATGAGCAGGATTGTCATATCAAACTGATCTCTGACAAGCCGGATCGTCCGCATGAGTTCCTCGGTCTCATTAGGATTCATACCTGCAGCAGGCTCATCC
>DJXY01000136.1 GCA_002449915.1 Oribacterium sp. UBA6992 | reverse complement strand
CATGTTGGTGGCGATGGTAACAGCACCGTGCTGACCTGCATCTGCGACAATTGCAGCTTCTTTTTCATGGAACTTGGCATTTAAGACGCTGTGCTTGATGCCCCGCTTGGACAGCATACCGCTTAAAAGCTCCGAGGTATCGATGTTGATGGTACCGATCAGTACCGGTGCTCCGGTTTCATGGATCCGGACTGCTTCATCGACGACTGCCTGGAATTTCTCTTTTTTGGTCTTGTAAACCGCATCATCAAGGTCCTTACGGATCACCGGACGGTTGGTCGGGATCTGGATTACATCCATGGAGTAAATGTTACGGAACTCCTTCTCCTCGGTCTGTGCCGTACCTGTCATACCAGCCTTCTTGTCAAACTTGTTAAAGAAGTTCTGGAAGGTAATCGTCGCAAGGGTTCTTGACTCACGCTGTACCTGCACATGCTCCTTGGCCTCGATTGCCTGATGCAGACCATCGCTGTAGCGACGGCCCGGCATGATACGTCCGGTGAATTCATCTACAATGAGAACTTCGTTGTCCTTTACAACATAGTCCTTGTCCCGGTGCATCAGGTTGTTGGCACGGAGCGCAAGGATGATATTATGCTGGATTTCCAGATTTTCCGGATCCGCGAGGTTCTTTATATGGAAGAAATTCTCAACCTTCTTGACACCCTGCTGGGTAAGGTTGACAGTCTTTTCCTTTTCGTTAACGATGAAATCACCGGTTTCCTCGATCTCCTCACCAAGGATGGCATTGATCTTGGAAAACTCTGCGGACTCCTCGCCCTTCTCCAGCTGACGCGCCAGTACATCACAAACCTCGTACAGTTTGGTGGACTTTCCGGAAGAACCGGAAATAATCAGCGGCGTTCTAGCCTCATCAATCAGGACAGAGTCCACCTCATCGATGATACAGTAATGGAGACCTCTCAGAACCTGCTGGTTCTTGTAGATCGCCATGTTATCACGGAGGTAGTCAAATCCGAGCTCGTTGTTGGTGACGTAGGTAATGTCGCAGTTATATGCCTTCTGACGCTCCTCTGTAGTCATGGAGTTCAGAACGACGCCGACGGTAAGACCCAGGAATTCATGGATCCGGCCCATCCACTCCGCATCACGCTTGGCAAGATAGTCATTGACGGTAACGATATGGACACCCTTGCCCTCGAGAGCATTGAGGTACGCAGGACAAGTGGAAACCAGTGTTTTACCTTCACCGGTTTTCATCTCGGCGATACGACCCTGATGCAGTACAATACCACCAATGAGCTGTACCGGGAAATGTTCCATACCATTGACACGCTTGGCAGCCTCACGAACCGTTGCAAATGCTTCCGGCAGGAGGTCGTCCAATGTCTCTCCATTGGCAAGCCTCTCCTTAAATTTAGGTGTCTGTGCTTTAAGCTCTTCATCCGACATGGCAGCCATGGTGTCATGCAGGGCAAGGATTTTATCAACCTTTGGTCTGATGAGACGCAACTCCCGATCAGAGTGAGTGCCGAAAACCTTTTCAATAAGATTCATTACTATGATGCTCCTTTATACTAAACTGATCATCGCTTCTATTTTACATACTTCTGGCTATAACTTGTAAATTTTAACACTAAACGTTTCTATATTCAAGAAAAGTTCCCGGAGTTTACAAATTATTCACAATTGCAGACATAAGTGTGTCAAATGATGCATGTAAAAATATAGTGAAAGTATGGCAGCAATTCTGTGAAAAAAATGTGAAAATATTTTGCAGATCAGCCTTATTATATAGAAAAATATTCCGTCTCGTGTTATAATGTACCCAGATACAGAAAAGATTTTACAAAGGCGTTACAAAGGCCTTACTGTATCCAGGCTAATATAGAAGGGAGCGATGTTAATGAAGTTTAATATCACTGGTAGAAACCTGAACGTTACCGACGGACTGAGACACATGGTAGATAAAAAGCTTGGGAAACTGGATAAGTTCTTTAAGCCGGATACCATTTGTAACGTTACTCTCTCCACGCAGAGAGATCAGCAGAAAATTGAGGTTACCATCCCGGTGAAGGGGACAGTAATCCGTGCAGAGGAGTCCTCCCTTGACATGTATCAGTCAATTGATCTGGTCGTTGATGTCATTGAGCGTCAGATCCGGAAATACCGTACCAGAATTATTGACCGAAACCAGAGTGCACAGGCATTTAGTGAGAGCTTTATAGAGGATGAGGCCGAAGAAGATGATGCAGAGATCCAGATTGTACGTACCAAGCAGTTTGATCTTAAGCCAATGACTCCGGAGGAGGCTTGCCTCCAGATGGAACTTGTAGGACATAGCTTCTTTGTATTTGAAAATGGCAACACCGGTAAGGTGAATGTAGTATATAAGAGAAAGGGCAATACCTACGGTTTGATTGAGCCGGAGGGATAAAGATCCGGATTGTGTATTTTAAAAGATCACGTCTGAAACATAGTTTGTACAGGAAAGGGGCGATGGATTTTTCCATCGCCCCTTTCCTGTACAAAAGATATATCCATCGTTCATAAATATATCCGTAAATCTATCATTCATACATCGATCAGTCATTGATAAATCGACCAAAGCCATACGGAGTACGATAATCATACTTACTGGTAATGATACCGGAACGGGAATTGGCTGCATGGATGATAATGCCCTTGCCGCAGTAGATTGCAACGTGGTTGACATAATCTCCGCTCGCGTAAAATACAAGATCCCCGGGCTTAAGCTCGGATTCTGAAATACGCTTTGTATTGGCATACTGATCCCTTGAAGTTCTGCCGGTCGTAATGCCAAACTTCTTAAAGATTCCCAGTACAAAGCCGGAGCAGTCGCATCCGTTGGTAAGAGAGGTTCCGCCATAAATATACGGATTTCCAAGGAACTGCTTTGCATAGGCAATCAACTCTTCTCTCTTTGCCGAGTACTGCGTCGTATCCTGCGCCGCCTCAATCACATCATAAGAATACTCAATAGCTTCCAGATCTTCCTCATCTCCCGGCACGGTTACGGATTTTCCCTCACCTTTGCCGGTTTCCTTAGGTCCGCTGGCAGCTTCCGTTTCCTTAACGGTATCCGTTTTTACAATACCGTCCAGATCATCCACATTATCCGCAACATCAAGTAAAGCGTCTTTAGATGCTGTTGATGCCGAGGTACTGGCAAGCTTTAACAGCGATCCGGACTGCGCTGCAGTGGAATTACTTAATTCCAGCACACCACTGGATATTTCTACCGGACTCTCGCCGATTTTAAGAAGGGTCTCATCCGCAAAAGAGCTGAAACTCATCCCGACAACGAGCATCGTGCCAAGTATTAGTTCTCCAAGCAATCTTTTCATTCTATATTGTCTCCAGTTTATATCCCAGCAATCACTTGCTACAACAATACCTGTTTATAATACCACAACTGCTGGAAACAATCCCCGGTCATATTTATTAAAAAATCATTACATTGAGCGTTGAGAAATCGCTGAACCTTATACCAAAGTGATCGATATAAATGTGCCCACATAAAAGGTAGTGATAAAATAGTTCTTTGCAAAATATGCCTTGTAGCTAAAACTGCCGATACAATAAAACTGCCAATACAAATTTACCGCTGTCTCCGCAGCATCCCGCCCGGCAGGATCTTCTGTGCTCGTGGCTTCTCTACATCAAAATACGGAAGTTTCGGCGGCTGATAAGCGCTTCCATCCCTGCGGAATCTGCCATTTAAGGTAAACAGGCCGACAAGTGGTCCCTGCTCAAGCTGATAATCGGTATCTGGCGCATTTTTCAGAAACCAGAAGTATTGCTCCATCAGGAATGCAGCATCACCGGCATTTCCACGGAATCCGAGGATGAGGCACAGCATGGATCTGACATACAGATTTTCTATCGAAGAATAGGTCTCACGGATCCAGTCAGAGGGATCTTTTTTACAACGGATAAAGAAGCTGACCATGTTGTCGGTCAGCGCGTCATTTTTATTGCGGAGTAGTTTTTCCTTGAGGATCGAGGTAATCTCCTCTTCTCTCGCAAGCAGCCGTTTCAGAAAAAATGACATGGTCCGGAGCCCGATCAGACGCCGCATGAGTCGAACAAGCTCTTCGGCGCTGGTACAGCTCTGGATATCCTCACGGTCATTTGCATCCTTTGTAATAGCATCCGCAGAGTCTGCTTCTTTTGGGAATGCATCGATCATCACATCTGTCAATGCATCCAGAGGGATCATAGCACAGAAAAACTCAAGCTTCGCCGCCGAGATTTCCGCAGGGACATGTTTTTTAAAGAAATCCTCCGGGAGTAATGCCTCCTGAGATCCGGAATTAGAACTGTCGGGTTTAGAACTGAGATTTGACATAATAAGTCCTTCCTTAATTATAATAGTACATCATAAACGCTTTTTAGGCTCACTGTCAATTCTGTAGAAACCCGGGTATCTTATCTTTTCCGGTAGTCCGTGAAATCCACAAGAATCTGAGCTTCAGGCTGCCATTGCCGCGAGACGCTTTATCTCCTGAATGATGGCGTCCGTATAGGTAGTCGTGGTGCCGGTGCCACCAATATCCGGAGTTGTAGCGGTCCCTGCATTCATCACATTGGCAACCGCAGAGCGGATCAGGTCGCCGTACTCCTTGAGACCGATGTGATCGAGCATGAGACATGCAGACCAGAGAAATGCCGTCGGATTGGCGATTCCTTTACCGGCGATGTCCGGCGCGGAACCATGTACAGCCTCAAACATAGCCATATCACTGCCGAGATTGGCGGAAGGCATCAGACCGACACCGCCGATGAGACCGGAGGTAAGATCCGAAACAATATCCCCGTAGAGGTTTTCCATTACGAGTACATCAAAACGGGTCGGATCCAGCACCAGGTTCATGCAGCAGGCATCCACGATCATGTTGTCGGAAATGATGTCCGGATAGTCCTTTGCAACCGCCTCAAACACGCGGAGAAACAATCCATCCGACAGCTTCATGATATTGGCTTTATGGACACAGGTGACCTTCTTTCTGCCATTTTTCCGGGCAAAATCAAATGCCGCGCGGCAAATTCGCTCCGACTTCTGCCTTGTAATGATCTTGATTGAATGCATTTCGTCATCGGAGATCTTCTCCTCCACGCCTGCATAGAGATCCTCGGTATTTTCACGGAAAGTGACGATATCCGTATTTGGAAATGGTGTTACCACGGCGGGATTGGACTTTGCCGGGCGGATATTGGCATAAAGATCATATTTTTTACGCATCAGGACGTTCAAGGAGCGGAAACCCTTGCCAATCGGAGTTGTAATCGGGCTCTTCAGCAGGACCTTTGTGCGTTCAAAGGATGCGAATGCGGCATCCGGCACAAGCTTCCCGTTGCGTTCATACTCGGCAGCTCCGACATCATACACATCAAATGCAACCGGGACATGGGCGGCTTTAAAAATTGCAAATACAGAATCTGAAATTTCCGGTCCAATGCCATCACCTCTGAAAAATGTAACTGTCTTCATAGCTGCCTCCTTGCAAATCGTGTTCTGTTTGTGTTCTGCTTCCAATGTCTTTGTTTACGACATAAATTATGGACATAGTTGTATGCGTCTTTAACTACACTGCACATATGATAGCACCATAAAATGGACACGTCAACCATGTCTGTTATTACGATCCGGAATGGCTGGCATAAAAAGAACATTGTACAAGCATTGTACAGCTTCTAGAAGCAGCGCTATTTAATGAATTATGGACGGCTGTGACAATAAGACCTTAAAGTGCATTTTCTCATTTTCTAATTGTATTTATCCTAATACAGCCAGGTTTCATAAGTCTATTGCGGCAGATACATGTCTGCAGTAATATTTAGGATAACAAAGGGGGGAACCAATTATGAAATACACAAAAGAGGTGCTGTGGATCATGGCATTCACCTTCCTGGGGGAGGTCCTCAATGCTCTGCTGCCGCTGCCGGTGCCGGCCGGTGTCTACGGCATGCTTTTATTGCTTCTGGCATTGATCATCGGTGTGGTCAAGCTGCCGGACATTGAGGGTGCGGGCAATATTCTTTTGGATACCATGTCCATCATGTTTATTCCGGCGGCGGTCGGGATCATGAATGCCGTTGACATTCTCAAACCGGTACTTTTGCCGTACATTGTAATCATTGTGGTATCTACGGTGCTTGTGATGTCCGTAACCGGGCTTGTTGCGCAGGCAGTGCTCCGCAGAAAGGAAAGTACAGATTCACAGAAGGATGAGCTCTCGGAGATTTCTCTCGAGCCGCATGAGACCTATGGTATCGGACGACGTCCGTTAAGTCCGCATGGTGAGATGGACGGTGCCAACGGATACGCGGATGCGCTTCGGAAAAAAGCGGATCGTGCGGGAGATGCTTCGGTGGAAGCATTCACACACGATCATGCTGCTGTGAAAAACGTATCGTCTAAGTTGTCACAGGAAGCTGATGAGGAACCGTCTGATGCCGTTAAAACAGACCTGGGCACGGCAGATATTGAGCATGCAGCTGACAACTCACCGAGCCAGAAAGGATAATTGATATGAAAGAAACATTAATGAATTCCGGCTATTTCGGACTTGTCATCAGCATATTTTTTTATCTGATCGCGGTGGAAATTAAAAAGAGGCTGAAGCTTGCAATCCTGAATTCTCTGCTTGTGTCCACAATTTTTGTAATCCTGGTGCTTGTGATTTTTCATATCCCCTATGATACGTATAAGTCCAGCGCTAATATTCTAAGCTATCTCCTGACACCGGCAACGGTCTGCCTGGCGATTCCGATGTATCGGCAGCTGCGTCTTTTGAGGCAGAATCTTGTTGCAGTGCTGTCGGGAATTCTTTCCGGAACGCTTTGCTCGATTTTCAGTATCCTGCTTATGGGTAAGCTTTTTGGTCTGGAGAAGCAGCATATTGTTACGCTCCTGCCGAAATCCATTACCACTGCGATTGGCATGGGGGTTTCCGAGGAAGCCGGTGGCATTGTTACACTGACAGTAGCAGCGATTATCATGACCGGTATTTTAGGAAATGTGATTGCAGAAGCGGTATTTCATCTTTTTCATATCAATCATCCGATTGCAAGAGGTCTTGCGCTTGGCACCGCCAGCCATGCGATCGGTACCGCCAAGGCTCTGGAGCTTGGTGAAATTGAGGGCGCGATGGGATCCTTGTCCATCTGCGTTGCAGGTATCCTGACGGTGATACTAGTGCCGCTTGTTTCCGGACTGGCGTAAGGAGAGTAGTTCCTCGAGCTTCCGGTTTGTCTCCTGCTCTGTCTGAACGATTCGTTCCGCGGTAATCAAAAATATTTTTCCGGCCTGTGTTGGCACCATACGTCCATTTTGCTGCCGAAATAATGTACAGTTTAATTTCTGCTCCAAAGTTTTAATGTGCTGAGACAACGCAGGCTGGGAAATGTAGCATTTCTCGGCAGCCTTTGACAGGCTGCCTTCTTTTGCAATCGCAAGCATATATTCATAAATTTTAGTTGTCATCAGAATTCTCCTTTTGCGCTTTTATTAACAGGTTTTCTCCCAAAGTATTGATATCAAGAAATTTCCGGCCTTGCTCTGCGGCGTGTTCTACCTCAAACTTATATAAAAAGCATTCAATGGTACTTGGTTCGTAATCCTGACGGAAGATCATGCCGGAAGTGCAAAAGCCCCGGGTTGGCAGGTGAAAATAACATAGGTTTTCTACCTTTCGAGATGGAGATGCAATAATGATAGATGCATAACTCCCGGAAGACAAAAGCAGCGACAATGCAATCGAATTGGAGGTTTTTAAAAAGATCTGAGGTTTCAGGCCAGCTTGCGTCAAAAAGCGATGAATTTTTACACCTGCTGCAGATGTGTGCTCATCCTGCAGGATAAACGGTACATCTGTCAGTGAAAGAAATTGCTCCATGGTTGTTGATGCAGGGCAATCGAAAGTTCCCAAATCTGTTTTTCCACGGTATGGCGCACAAAGAGGATGATACTCCGGTAATACCAGCAGAAGTTCAAAGGTCTGTAAGGATGCGATCCTGGTTTCCGGCATTAACTCCTTATCATACAAGGTAAGCAGACACGTAACGTTCCTTTCTTTCAGGGCCTTGTATAATGCCGCAGAGTTATTTTCCATGATATTCAGCTCGATCATGGGAAAGCGGTTCAGCAATGGTGGATAGAAAGAAGCAATTTCTCTTCCACCCTGATATGGAGACATCCCGATATTTAGCCTCTGAATGGCGTGCCCGGACAGTGCCATCAGCTGCCGCAGCATCTGTGTCCTCAGTTCCTGAATGCGAATTACACCATTGAGATAGATTCTGCCAGCTTCTGTAAGGCGATAGGCACCCCGGTCTCTTTGAAACATGGCTAATCCTTGTTCCTGCTCAAGAGCCTTGATATATCTGCTCAGCACCGGCTGTGAAACATGCAGTTTTTCCGCCGCACGTGTCAGACTCCCTGTTTCTGAAATGGTAATGAAATAATTAAGGTGACTGGTATTCATATGCAGCCTTTCCAAAATGCAGACTTTCTAAATGAGAGTATGAAATGATCGTAATCAAAACTCTTAAAATTATGTCTTTTACTTATACAACTATGTTATTACTGTATTGGTAAATATACAATAATAATGCTACCATTTTCACAGTAAATTATGAAATTTGTATGTGAAAGGGGTAAATATGAGCTATCAACTAATCATTTCTCTTATTGTGCTCGTAATAATGATTGTCGGTTTCTTATGGCATAAAAGGCCGTATGGTGTTGTTGCAATGCTGTGTGTAGCAATACTCGCAGTAACCGGAGTCATTGACATTCCGACTGCATTTTCCGGTTTTTCCCATAATACAACCATCCTGGTGGCAACCATGATGATTGTCGCCGGAGCCATCGGAAAAACGAGCCTTGCTGCCCGCGTCCGTCAGAGGATGGCAGTAATTCAGGGCAAAAACGGCATTTTACTTGTTTTTTTGATTATTGCCTTTACAGCTCTATTATGTCAGATCATGGGGATGACTGCAGTCATGTCGATTATGCTGCTTGTGGTACAGACGCTGGATGATAACAGTGACATGTCACAGTCACGAATGTATTTTCTCTGTGCTGCCACGATCTGCGCCTGGTTCGGACGGATCCCGGTCGGCATGGGAGCGGCTTTGCCACTGTCGCAAAATGCCTATTATGAAGGGCTGGTGAATGGAAATCAAGACTACCTCCTTGGAATGTTTGATTATTTCAAGGTTGGCATTATCCCTACAATCTGTCTCACATTGTACTGCCTTTTAGCCTGGAGATTGATTCCAAAGCAGAAAATTGATACAAATGCAGTATCAACCGGTCCGGCATCACAGATGCAGGCAGAACTTCCAAAATCCAGGGAATATGTAATTTTTGGCGTCTTTATTGCTGTGATGATTGCATTTCTATTTTCCAAGACGCTGGGTTCTCTGATCTATATTGTTCCATTTATCGGTGTACTGGTGCTGCTTTATACAAATGCTCTTAGTGTAAAGGAGGTTGCGGCAACCTTGTCCAGTGACATGGTGTTTATGGTTGCAGGTGTATTGGTCATTTCGTCGGCACTTAGTTCCTCTGGTGCCGGAGAGTTTGTAGGCAGGTTGATTCTTGCAATTCTGGGAGATCATCCAAGCAGCATCCTTGTAATTTCTGTATTTGCCATTGCCACAACCATTATGACTACATTCCTGTCTAATAATGGTACGGTTGCGATTATGACCCCACTTGCTGCCAGTACGGCGCTTGCAGGTGGCATGAATCCCAAGGCCGTCGTTCTCGTAATTTTTGCGTCCAGCTGCCTTGCGATTGCATTTCCAACCGGATGCGCTGCAAGTACCATGGCCTTTGCAGTTGGTAAGTTTGACCCTGTAAAAATGCTCCGCTTTACTATCCCCTATCTGATCATTGGTCTTGTTTCTCTAATCATCAGTGCGGAAATTTTTTATCCGGTTTATGGATAACAGGTTCCTCAATGACTAGTTGGTTTAAAATACATAACAGAAAAGCAAACCATCAGAAAGGAAAAACAGATGAGTCTTAATGAAAATGACGTTAAACGATTAAAAGAGGTTCTTGAGCGGACAAACATGAGGAAAAATGCTCCGATTCGCGAAATTCCGGAGGACTATAAGGCGTTTCAACGCCGGGTAACACAGGTGGAACATGTTATTGAGCTTCCGGAGCCATGTGTGCCGGTCCGGGTGGTGATATCCACAGCTATTGATAAAATGGAAAATTGCCCTGTTCATGTAAATTTCCATGGAGGTGGATTTATCCATGGGCAGGATACGGATGATGATCTTTACTGCGCACATATTGCCGCAGAAATTAAGGGTATTGTCATTGATGTAGATTATGCGACTTCAGATCAGTACCCCTATCCCATGGCGTTTAACCAGAGCTATGCCATTGTGCAGATGACATATAAAAAAGCTCAGGAGCTTGGCGCTGATCCGCAGAGGCTTTCTATAGGAGGATCCAGTGCAGGTGGATGCCTCGCGGCAGCGATAGCACTAAAAAATGCTAAACAGCATGATTTCCCGCTTTGTCTCGCTATCCTGGAATATGCCGCAACGGACAACTGGATGCCTTTTGCAAAGTCAGATGATCCGCATCTTGAGCGGTCGAGAGCATTCTCAGAGTATTATGTGGATGGTGAGCTTGATTTGCTTAAGGAGTCCTACTGCTCTCCAGCGTTTGCTTCTGATGCTGAACTTACGCATTTGCCGCATATTTTATTTATTGCCCCTAAGCAGTGTCCGTTTTATGAGACAAACGAGCGGCTGGCAGTCCGCATGATGCAGCAGGGAAATGAAGTATCCTATCATGCGTTTCTTAATAGTGTCCACGGATCGGTTGTCCGTATGAGCGGCGAATGGAGGGAAGCCCAGGACGTCGTGATTCGGTATATTAAGAATAGCTGATACGGTGCCGGTGATTGAAAAAAGAAAAGGGAGCGGATTTCATCTACATGGTAAATAGATGACTCCGGTCCCTTTTGAAGTATCTGCCCTCTTTAGGCTTTATTTAAAATATGGCACAGGCTTGACGAGGGATAACAAATCCACTGAGTAAAGCTGTTTTCCAGGGGACCTCACTTTACGATCTCCTGATAGCACTCCGGGCGGCGATCCCGGAAGAGTCCCCAGCTGAGGCGATCCTCCGCCAGTGCGTCAAGGTCAAACTTCTGGAGCAGAATCTCCTCCTTGTCGCGGGAACCATCCTGCAGGATTGCGCCCGTGCCATCCGTGATAAAAGAGGAACCATAAAACTCGAGCGCGGAGCTTTGGTTATTATTGGCATCGCACGGTGCAACGGTTTCAAGACCAATGCGGTTAGCCGCTGCGACCGGCATAAGATTTGCCGCCGCATGACCCTGCATCGTCCTCCGCCAGTGCGGCATGGAATCCGTTTCGAGAATCGGTTCGGAGCCGATGGCAGTCGGATACAGAAGCATTTCCGCCCCCATCAAAGCCATAGACCTCGCCGTCTCCGGGAACCATTGATCCCAGCAGATCCCGACGCCGATTGTGCCAAAGCGAGTCTTCCATACCTTAAAGCCGGTATTTCCCGGCGTAAAATAAAATTTCTCCTGATAGAAATGATCATCCGGAATATGCGTCTTCCTGTATACCCCAAGAAGCTCGCCGTCCGCATCTATCATGGCCAGTGAATTATAGAGCACTGTTCCTGCCTTTTCATAAAAGCTCACGGGTATGACTGCATGAAGCTTTGCCGCCAGCTTTTTAAAATGCCTGACAGCAGGATCCTCATCCACCGTATGCGCCAGACCGTAATGTCCGTATTTTCTCTCCTGGCAGAAATAAGGAGTCTCAAAGAGTTCGGGGAGGAGTATGATATTTGCTCCATCCTCTGCTGCCTTTTCTGCCAGCCCGGACGCCTTTTTTATATTTTCTTCAACATCATTGCACATGCTCATCTGGCATGCGGATACAGTAATCTTTCTCATGGTGAGACATTATACCACAAACGCTACGCTGCCCGCCATCCATGGCGGGCAAAAGCGCTTGCTTTTTGTGCATAACGTCCCTGTTATACCATAAAACCACAAAAATACTCACCGTCCGACATATGCGTGTTGCGGGCGAAACGGGAAATGGACTTCTCAAGACATGTCATCCTGAGCGCAGCGAAGGATCTTTCTCTAGCCCCTGTCATCCTGAGCACTAATAAAAATGTCATCCTGAGCGAAGCGAAGGATCTTTCTCTAGCCCCTGTCATCCTAAGCACTAATAAAAATGTCATCCTGAACGAAGTGAAGG
>DJXY01000176.1 GCA_002449915.1 Oribacterium sp. UBA6992 | reverse complement strand
CCCGGATAACCTGGGAGAGGGCAAGCTGGAAGGCACCAAGGACAATCACATTCACTATTATCTTGGAGTATGTGAGCAGAAGCTCGGAAACATTGATGCCGCGAAACAGCATTTTGAAACAGCGACCTTCGGCACGGATGAACCGGCAGGAATGATGTACTACAATGATCAGCCTGCGGATATGATTCTGTTTGAAGGTCTTGCCAAGCAGCAGCTTGGAGAGGAGATTCCGGGAAAATCTCGTTTCAACAAGCTCATTGACTATGGCGAGCGTCATATGAAGGATGACGTCCGAATTGGATATTTTGCTGTATCGCTTCCGGATTTCCAGATTTTTGAGGAGGACTGGAACCGCCGAAATAAGGCCCACTGCTATTATCTGATTGGTCTTGGAAATCTTGGATACGGCAAGGATCAGCTTGCCGCAGAAGCCTTCCGGAAATGCATTTCCTATGAACCGACACATTGGAATGCCATCCGGTATCTCGATATGGCGGAAAAAGGAATGTTACAATGATCCGTTGATAACGCAGAGTCATCCGGTTGCCATAACTTTGTGGCTTCCGGATGACTTTTTTTCCTGATTGTACCCGGAAGCATTCTCCATGCAAATTTGTGTTTAATCAAATGCGCTGAAAACTATGCCACAGCCTCCAAGCAGCGCAAAGACAATACATGCAATGATCAGGAAGCAGAAGTAAGATCTGGCAAAATTCCGGAGATTGACATTTTTAGCTCCTCCAAAGGAAAAGAAGATAAGCGCAATCAAACCAATACACGGGATTGAAAAAAGAATTTCATATGCGAAATATCCCCACATCGTGATGGGCTGATACTCTGGCGGGATATTGGGATTGAAATCCGGCAGTGGAGACTGGGATACGTTTCCCGGTTTATTTTGCTGCTCATGGTAATAGGTATTGAAATTATCCTGATGCTGTGCAAAGTTCTGTGTTCCCTGTTCCGGACTTTGTCCTTTGAATTGACCGTACACCTGCTGTGCTGCCGATGAATCTGCATTTCCCATGGACGGATTGGTCTTGCTCTCTGCGGTTTGCGCAGAAGTCCGCGCAGCCGTCTGTTGTACAGTTTGTTCGGTTTCCGAGTTACCCGTGTGTGATGCATGCGTCGCATCCTGTGATCCGGGAACTTGTGAAGCAGCCACTATTTTGGCGCCGCAGTTGGCACAGAAAACTGCATCCTCCGGATTTTCATATCCACACTTTAAACATTTCATAAAAATCTCCATTCCGCCGCACTGAAACTAGCAGTACGCATAGTGATGAAAAAAGAAGATGAGTGTCTTACAGACAGACTTTCTTCATTGACATCTGTAGTAACGGCTGTAAAATTCATCTAGTACATGGCAATTTTAACATATATTAAACTCAGAAGATACTGCAAAACTACGATAGGCTTGAACTTCCGATCAATGACAAAGTAGAGGCAATTCCAGTCAAAAAGTATCTGACCGTATTTGACCGGCGTCTGGTTCCACCCAGAAGTGATAATAACTATCCTCAAAAATTAAAGAGGACAATGTTTTACCATACAGAAAATGTATTGCAGAAATATCCATTTCATGTGATTGGTCCCAGCTTTTTTATTGTAAGAAGTAAAATCACCGAAAATGGCGCAAGATACACTTACCAGAAAGTAATGACTCCAATTGAATAATGATTATATGATGTCACCAGCTATACCATTAAATTTTTGCAGGAGGAAATAAAAATGTATCAGTCACCCAAGGTTAAACCATTATGTCCGCCGGAAAAGAAGCCTCGGTTTGAGGATATTCCTTATGCAGATGTGACGCTCAAGGACGGTACGCCGTACACCTTAAAGCTTGATATCTATCAGGATCCACAGCAGACCGGGCCCGGTCCTTGCATTGTCTATATCTTCGGAGGTGGATGGAGCTGGGGAGAGTATAAGCAGGTAACACAGAAGGCAGTGTACTGCCGGGATCTCGTAAGACTGACAAACCAGGGATATACCATTGTCTGCCCGGATTACCGCCTGATTTCACAAAGCCTGTTTCCGGCATGCGTGCATGATGTGAAAGGATGTATCCGCTTTCTTAAGGCGAATGCAGAAAGATTCCACATTGACCCAAATCGGATCGGAGCCCTTGGAAATTCTGCGGGCGGGCATCTTGCCGCAATGCTTGCGTTAAGTCAGGGACATCCGGAAATTGAGGGAGATGTTGGCGGAAATCCTGCGTATGATAGTTCCGTTAAGGCTGCCTGCCTTTTTTATGCACCGGCAGATCTTCCCCGGGAGGTACTGTTAAATGTGGCAAAGATGGATCAGGAACCGGTGGACCTTACAGGAACCGAGGTTGAAAATTTGTCCAATGATAATGCCAATTCGATTCTAGCGCTCGCCATCGGCTATACCGGTCCCGGACATAATATGAAAACGTTGAGCGAGTTAATCCAAAAGGGAGACACGACGGATCCTGACTGGAAATATGTGGAGCTGCTTAAGCTGATGAGTCCAATCCAATATGTTTCTAAAGAATGTCCTCCAGTCTGCCTGTTTCACGGTGGGAGTGACCCGCTGGTCGACCCGTCAGAAACCGAACATCTGTATCAGGCACTGACCAAAGCAGGCGCAGACGCCACGATGATCGAGTATTCCTGGGGCGGGCATGGACCATCACTGGGACCAGAAATTGACCAGTTTGCATATACGTTTTTGATGAATAGACTATGATAGTGTCAAGTAATCTATGACAACCAAGAGCCAAAGAAAAAGGCTCCGACGAACCTTGAAAATCTGTAGATA
>DJXY01000192.1 GCA_002449915.1 Oribacterium sp. UBA6992 | reverse complement strand
CACTCGGCGGCGCAAAATGCAATACTGAATATGCTGGGCTATAACAAGTAATTATAAAGTGATTTTAAATACATGATAAAAGACGCCGTCTTGCTATTTTACATTCCGGGGTATTAGAGATCCCCGGAAAGAAGATAGTAAGGCGGCGTTTATATTGGCACTAAATAAGAACGGTATAGACGGGCAAATCGACGCAAGACGGATTAATGCGTGTTTTCGTCGATTACCGCCGGATCAAATTTGGAGAAATGAATTTTCTGTGAAGCATAGATGCCGTAATTACCGGAAAAAAGATACGTCATTGCCACAGCTGCCATAAAAAATGGCGCAGGCTTAAATCCGAACATTTCAAACGCAATCATCAAGGAGGCGATCGGGCAGTTTGTTACACCGCAGAATACACAGGTCATACCAATGGCTGCCGCGAGTGCAGGGTCCAGACCAAAGATATGCGCGCAGGCATTGCCAAAGGTGGCTCCAATAAAGAGTGAGGGCACGATTTCACCGCCCTGATATCCACCGGACAGAGTCACTGCGGTAAATAGGATTTTTAGAAGGAAGCCATACGGTGCAATATGGAAGCTGGAATCTTTGATGCAGGCGGAGATAATTGCAGATCCGGTACCATTATAGGTCTGATCTCCGACAAGCATTGTCATAATAACTACAAGGATGCCGGATACCAGGACACGTATGTATGGATTTTTAAACCGGTCTGCCATCTGGTGCTTCACCTTATGCATTGCCACACAGAAAAGCACACTGACCATTGCGCAGCATATTGCAAAAACTGCAGTCATGAGGAAATGCATCGGGGTAAATTCGGGTACACTTTCCACGATCATAGACATCTCGCCGGCGCCCAGGGCCTCTGCAACAAAATGTGCTGTGAGGGAAGCCACTACACAGGGCAGAAGCGCGGAATGATACATGATGCCGACCGTGGTGATTTCCATTGCGAGCATTGTCGCGGCAAGCGGAGTACCAAAAAGTGCAGAGAAGGAGGCTGCCATACCGCACATGATCATCCGGCGGCGATCCTCCTTATGGAAATGCAGCAGATGTCCGATGCCGTATCCGAGACTTCCTCCAACCTGGAGAGCGGCACCCTCACGTCCTACAGATCCGCCAAAAAGGTGTGTGATTACAGTTGATACAATGATAAGGGGTGCCATTTTTACCGGTACGGATTCATTGTTACGGATGGAATCCAGTACGAGATTGGTACCTCTTGGCCTATCCGCCCCCAGTATATGATAGTAAAAAATAATGCCAAGACCTGCCAGCGGCAGAAGAAAAATAAGCCATCCGTGTGTTGTACGTATGCCGGTCACAAGAACGATCAGATTTGCAAAAACTGCGGAGACCGCACCGATCACGGCTCCGCAGATCAAACCAAAGCAAATCCATTTCAAACCGCTCTTCAGATCTTTCCATAAATGTGTAAGATATTCTGAAGACATATAGAAATTCTTCCTCCGATATTATTTTGTAAGTGACTTCACAAGAGCTTCCTCGTCGATTGCAAGCTTGATGCAGCCCATGATACCCTGATCGTCCTTGAGACTTGCAGGTACAATATAGTGCTCAATATCCTTTAACTCCTTTGTCGATAAATATCCGTTGAGCATTTCCAGAACCTTTTTACGGATCATTGGGAAAAGCTGTGTCTGGTGCATTACACCGCCGCCCAGGATGATGATCTGCGGACTCAGGATTAGGATAAGATCCGCGAGAGCCTGCGCGATGTAAAAAGACTCAAATTCCCAAACCTTTGGATTATCTTTAAGCTCAATCGCCTTCTTACCCCAGCGGTCCTCAATGGCAGGTCCGGCAGCGAGTCCCTCTAAGCATTGTCCGTGAAAGGGACAAAGTCCTTTGTAGGTATCCTCGGGATGCATGATGAGCCTCATGTGTCCAAGCTCCGGATGCAGCATACCGTGGAGAAGTCTGCCATTGGTATATACTCCGCCGCCAATACCAGTGCCGATGGTGAGATACAATGCATCAGTAAGTCCCTGTGCCTGACCATATGTGATTTCTCCGAGAAGGGAACCATTCACATCGGTGTCAAAGCCTACAGGTACATGCAGAGCCTCTTTCATAGCGCCGACAATATTATAGCCTGCCCATTTCTGCTTTGGCGAGGTCGTGATATATCCATAGGTCGGAGATTTACGATCAAGATCATTCGGCCCAAAGCAGGCGATGCCCAGGGCTTTGATATCCTTATCTTTAAAGTACTTTATGATCTCAGGCATTGTGGTGTCCGGATCTATGGTCGGGATGGAAACCTGTTCCAGAATCCTGCCATTTTCATCTCCCAAAGCACATACCATTTTTGTACCGCCAGCCTCAAGTGCACCATATAACATGATTTTTCCTCCAGCATAAGTTCGCAATCTTATAACAGCGATCTGATATAGATTAAGTTTAATGTAGACGATGGTAAAAATCAATGTTTCACTATGCAAAATGACAGGAAAATGACAGAGTGGAAAAGGAGGTGTAGAAACAGTGGAAATGACATAGAACAGAAAAGCTAAAATTCCGGATGTAAAATCAACGCCAAATAATTAAAAATATTACAAATAGGAAGTATTTAATATTTACAAAAAATATGAATATATCACAGATTCTTTTTGATATTTCGCACAAATAATGATACAATGAAAAAGAAATTAATACCATATTTGAGATAAATTAAAAAAATAAAATTTTTCCTTATAAAAATAGTGAAATACATGGAGGAGAGTATGTTTAGCGAGCTCGAACTGGAACCTGAATTTAAAGCGCGTCTGGATCGTCATTATGATGAACTGAAATGGCTGTACTCTGAGCTTTATCACAATGACACCAACGCTTTTAATTATTTCCTGACCATGCTGCATAATTACTATACCGAGAGATCTCCTGAACTCAGGGAATGGGATGAAGCAAGAGAGCTGGTTCCGGACTGGTATAAGGGCAATGAGATGCTGGGTATGCAGATGTATGTGAACTGCTTTGGTAAAACTCTGCAGGGAGTGCGGGAGCATCTGGATTATATCCGGGAATGCGGCGTGAACTATCTGCACCTGATGCCGCTTCTGGAAAGCCCGAAGGGCCGGAGTGACGGCGGATACGCGGTTTCCGACTTCCGGAAGGTGGAGCCGGCGCTGGGCACCATGGAGGACCTGGCGGCCCTTTCCGCCGAGTGCCATGACAAGGAGATGGCCGTCTGCCTGGACTTTGTCATGAA
>DJXY01000146.1 GCA_002449915.1 Oribacterium sp. UBA6992 | reverse complement strand
TCGTCTAAACTTTGGTGCAAACACTATATGATACTTACAATTCCATGTCGTATGTGATAATGTACTATTATCCATGGATACCTCCTTTGTTTTTCAATGTAGTGCGGTGTCAGACCCACACTCATTGTAGCATTGGAGGTTTTTTTATCTAGGCTAAAGCCGAACTCGGAACCACCTGTCAAACAGGTGGTTTTTTTGGCTGGAACCAAAAATGCCTGCCATCTCAGGAATGAAGGCAGGCACAAAGCATCTTAGCCGTTATAGCCATTAGGATTTTTACACTGCCAGTTCCAGCTGTCCCGGCACATGTCATCCAGATCATACTCTGCCTTCCAGCCAAGCTCCTTCTCTGCCTTCTCAGAGCTGGAATAGCAGGTAGCAACATCACCGGCACGGCGAGGCTTGATGACATACGGAAGCTTCTTGCCGCAGGCTCTCTCAAACGCATGGATGACATCCAGTACGGAGTAGCCGTGACCGGTACCAAGGTTACAGATATATACGCCATCATTTTTGGCAAAGCGTTCAATCGCCTTGACATGACCTCTTGCAAGATCCACCACATGGATATAATCGCGGACGCCTGTACCATCCGGTGTCGGATAATCATCACCAAATACATTGATGACCGGGAGCTTGCCGATTGCTACCTGTGCCACATACGGCAGGAGGTTGTTAGGAATGCCCTTGGGATCCTCACCAATGAGGCCAGACTTATGCGCACCGATCGGATTGAAATATCTCAAAAGGATTACATTCCACGCAGGATCCGCCGTATGGATATCCGTCAGGATCTGCTCCTGCATCCATTTGGTCCAGCCGTACGGATTGGTGCAGGTACCCTTGGGGCAGTTTTCTGTAATCGGAATTTCTGCAGGATCACCGTAAACCGTTGCGGAGGAGCTGAAAATGATGTTTTTGACACCATGCGCCTGCATGACGCTGACAAGATTCAGCGTGCCATTAATATTGGTCTGATAATACTCAATGGGCTTATGCACCGACTCTCCAACGGCCTTGAGTCCTGCAAAGTGAATCACCGCATCAATCTTGTTTTCCTCAAAAACCCGATGGATGGCTTCCTTATCCAGCATATCCAGCTTATAGAATTTAACCTTTTTTCCTGTGATCTGCTCGATCCTGTCCACTGCCTTCTGGTTGGAATTATAAAGATTATCAAAGATAACTACATCATAGCCTGCATTCAGAAGCTCCACACATGTATGGCTGCCGATATATCCGGCGCCGCCGGTAACAAGAATCTGCATAAAATCAAACCTCCTCTGGTCCGTCGCCAATGCTTACTACATAAAATGTACAGTCGTATCCGACTCTCTTTTTATAGGCATCTCCGACCTTCTGTTTAAAGTCCGGGATCGCTTCATCCTTTACAATGGAAACCGTACAGCCTCCAAATCCGCCGCCGGTCATACGGGATCCAAGCACGCCCGGTACCTTCCACGCTTCCTCTGCCAGGATATCCAGTTCCTCACAGGATACCTCAAAATCATCCCTGAGAGAAACATGGGACGCATTCATGAGCCTGCCAAACTCCTCGATATGTCCCGCCTTAAGCTCTGCCACTGCCCGGATCGCGCGGTTGTTTTCATAGACCGCATGCTTTGCACGCTTCCTCACCACCGGATCCTTGATGGCATCCTTATATTTCTCAAACTCCTCATTACTGAGATCCCCGAGCGTCTTGATTCCGCAGGCATCCGCAAGGATTTCTCGTGCTTCCTCACACTCTCTCCGGCGATCATTATAAGCAGAGCCCACAAGCTTATGCTTCTTGTTGGTATTGGTAACCACCAGCTTCATACCATCCAGTACCACCGGCGCATATTCATAATCGAGCGTCGCGCAGTCCAGGAAGATCGCATTGTCCTTTTTACCCATGGCACTTGCAAACTGATCCATGATGCCGCAGTTCATCCCGCAGTAATTATTTTCCGCATCCTGCCCGATCTTTGCAATCTCCACAAGACTCACCGGAAAACCAAACTCCTCCTTAAGGACATAGCCGGTCAGTACCTCGAGTGACGCACTGGAGGACAGCCCGGATCCATTGGGAATGTTTCCGTTCACAACGATATCAAGTCCCACCGGAATCTGAAAGCCTCGCTTTTCAAATGCCCACATCACTCCCATGGGATATGCCGTCCAGCTGTCATCCTGCAGCGGCTGAAATGCATCAAGGCTTCTCTCGATCACACCGGACTTGGAAAGATTCACCGAGTAAAAGCGTATCCTCCGGTCCTTCCGCTTCCGTACTGCCGCGTAGGTGCCGATGGTAAGTGCGCACGGAAATACATGCCCTCCATTATAATCCGTATGCTCTCCGATCAGATTGACACGTCCCGGAGCAAAATAACATCTGACTCCCTCTGTATCCCCAAACTTTTCCAGAAAGGCACTGAGAGCCTCCTCTTTATAGGAAAGATCCATGCTGATTGCTTCCTCCTTTTATCAGACATCTGTTTCATTATAAAAAAGAGGTTTTGTGCAGTCAATGCAAAAAACCTCGGTATTTCTTGGAAATTCTATGGAATTCTGTGAAATTATATGAAACTCTCAGTCTTAAATTTATGGCTCTTTAGATATATAGCTCTTTTTAAATCTTATAAAATACAGTGCCTCAGATCAGACCCGTTGCCTTTAAAGCATAAATCCAGAGAAAGAGGGAAACCACGGAAAAAATGGTACTTGTAGCAAGAAGCTGTCCGGCAAGCTCCCCATCTCCGCCCAGGTTCTGCGACATCGGAAACATCGCCGCGGCATCCGGTGTACCAAATACACAAAGCACAACAAATCGCTCCATAGGGCCAAAGCCAAATGCGCCCGCAATCAGCATCAGCACTGCCGGCACCACAAAGAGCTTAGCGAGCAGTGTCGGCACAATATACTTTAGATTTTTACCGATCGCAAGAAACTGGATGGTGCCGCCCAGGATAAAGATCGCAAGCGGAGTAGACATATTGGCAAAGTTCCGGATGGGTGTCATAAAGCACTCCGGAATCTCGATCTTAAGTCCGAGGCACACCGCGCCCAGGATTGAGCCGAGGATCAGAGGATTGGTCACGACTCTCTTTATGAGGTCCCATGCAGAGGATTTGCCTCCGTTAAAATACTCTAGGATAATGATTGCAGACAGATTATAAATCGGGATACAAAACGCAACCGCCACTGTGGCAAGGTTGGCGCCCTCCTCTCCAAAAATCGCCTCTGCCAGCGGAATCGCAAAAATCAAGGTATTGCTCCGGTATACTCCCTGGATGATCACACCCTTTTTTCTGTTATCGGATACCAGGAGCGGAACCAGAAGAAACAAAAGGAAAATCAATAGCAGAAGCGCTGCCACAATAAAGCCTACAAATCTCGCCTGGGCGCCGAAATCAAGATCCATACTGTAAAAGTTCTTAAACATCAGGATTGTAAAAAACGCCTTGAAAACAAGCTGGTTCAGACGGTTAAAGAAGGGAATGTCTGCAAATCCGAGTCTCCGGAATCCATATCCATACATCATATAGCATAAAAAAGGTACGACTGCATTTATAGCAATGAATAAAGCTTCCATTCTTCTCCCCTTATCCTATGTCCGGCTTCGCTAATATCACCGCTCCGGCATACCTGCTTTCTTACAGCTTGTGCTGCATGGTCTTAAGCCCCGCCATCAGTTTCTTCACTTCGTCAAGACTTCCGAAACGCTGTGTAAAGGCACTTGCCGAGCCGGAAGCGATCCCATAGCGGAACGCCTCCTCGTAGTCGCCCTGACTCTGTTCATAGCCATAGAGAAATCCCGCCAGCATGGAATCACCTGCGCCGACTGCATTCACCACATGACCCTCCGGCGCACGTCCCTTATGGAGGACTCCCTTATGATCCACCAGCACCGCACCCTTGGAGCCCATGGATACCAGTACATTTTCCGCACCCTTATCCTGCAGCTCCATCGCCGCATCGATGATATCATCTGTCATAAACAATTCTCTACCGCAGACTTCGCTCAGCTCATCAATGTTGGGCTTGATAAGAAACGGATGATACGGCAGCGTATCCAGAAGCGGCTGCCCCGTCGCATCAATCACGATGCGAATGCCCCGGTTCTCAAGCTTAGCGCATAGATCCGAGTAGATCGTATCCGGCAGATTGCGTGAAATAGAGCCTGCCAGTACAAGATAGTCCCCCTCGGAGAGATCTCTTAGCTTCTCCATGAGGCTTTGAATGTGATCCTCGCTGATCTCGGGGCCCATGCCATTGATTTCCGTGCCCTCAAAGTTCTGCAGCTTCACATTGATCCTGGAGCAACCGCTGCAGTGAATAAAGCTCGGATTAATGTCCTCGCTCTGGAGCATCCGCTCAATCTCCTGTCCAACAAAGCCTGCCGTAAATCCGACCGGAATCGAGTCCATGCCAAGACTATGCAGCATAAGTGAAACATTGATTCCCTTGCCGCCCGGAATCATCAGCTCCGATGTTGTCCTGTTGGTTCTGCCAAACTCAAAGTTCCTGATTTTAACAAAATAATCAATGGAAGGGTTGAGCGTCACCGTATATATCATAAGAAATTCCTCCTTACAAATTCTGTATCATAACAGATAATGTAAGGACTGTCATCCTATTTCTTACGATTTTGTTAAGTTTTTTTACTACTTTTTTCAGATTTTTGACGTCGACTATGCCGGACCACCTTCCGGACAAGAAGATCCGGTCTATCCTTCCGGGATCTCCCGCTCCGTTTCCGCGCGTTTCCTAAACCTCGTATTTTGCGTGTCCCTGTGCCAGCGCTTCTCCTCCGGGGCTTATGCTCCTCCTCCACACGGAAGCGGTTAATCTCCTCAGAAATCGTTGTATAATCTCTCTCCATGAGCTCCGCACTCATATCGTATCGTAATAGCTCGTACGGGACCTGATCTGAAATCTTTCCAATCACAAACTTCTTGGACATCCGCTTGTATGCAGCCATCTCATGCTTTGCCTGGATCCTGGCGAGCTCCGGTCGCCAAAGAAGACTCAGCTTAAGTCTTACATCCATCAGGGGATTTACGCCCGGCTCCCGCAGCATATAAAAATCCGGCATCCCCTCTACCTCATCGACGGTAATGATGCCCCACCACTCCGGCACATGCTCTGCAATATGCGCAGCATGCGTAGAGCCGACAGCGATGATATTCGCATCAAAAAAATAGTCATAGTCGCGAATCTGTCGCGGAAGGCGCGTATACGTATCGGCATCGCTCTTGATCTCAATCCCGACAAAGGCGTTTTCGGTAATCATCACCACATCCGCCCGGCTAATCCCCATAATTTTTTCCTCAAGGATCCGCACTCTGCCATAGCGAGTTTCCAGATATTCAAACAGCGGCTCGCGAATGTCTTTGTCATACAGCATTCAAAATCACCTGATTCTGTCTCTGTTCCATCTCATCTCATTACATCTATTATGCCATTGCCGGCTCCACATTGCTGCTCCGCTTCTGGGTCAACATCTTTGCCTTATACAATGCAAATGCAATATTGGTCGCGTGGTCTCCCACCCGTTCTAGACCATTGATCATATCCGAGAAAAAGACGCCGGCTTGCACATCGCACTTACCATCCGCCATACGCTGGAGATGCCGGTCCGTAATTTCCAGCACAAGCGCATCGGTCTTGTTTTCAAGCTCCTCCACAAGACCCTTATCGCTCATATCACCGGTCAGGAACATATTTAAAGACCTCTCCAGAAGCCGGTGCACGGTTTCCATCATCTTGCTTAGATCCTGATATGCCTCATCAGAGAGCGTAATCTTATGGCTCTGGAAATATGCCGCCATATCCGCAATATCCTCGGCATGATCACCGATTCGCTCTACATCAGAGACTACATGGAAATATCCGGAAATGAGATCCGCATCACGAAGCGGAATCGCGTTCTGGTTGATTTTAGTAAGGTACGCTCCAATCGCGGTGCAGAGATAATCAATATATTTCTCTGTTTCATAGACCACCTTAAGCCTCTCACCATCATTTTCCGTAAGACAGTAAACTGCAAGATTCAGATTGTCAATGGCCATATGCGCCATCCTCTCAATCTCCTGCTTGGCAAGATACATGGCAACCGGCGGCGTCGGCAGTTTGGGAGCCCCGATGTACTTAAGGCTGAAGCCTTCCTGGGTACTGGTTTCCGGCTCTTCCTTCACAAGCACATAGGTAAGCTTGATAATAAGATCCATAAACGGATACAGCACAATAACCTGGAACACCTTAAAGAGGAAATGCGCAAATGCAATGTTTCTGCCAAGTGATCCCGCATTTTCCGCGTGTCTCGCACCGGAAACCGTCATAATCAGAAGCTCGATCTGCGGCGCAAACAGCAGCAGCAAAACAAACATCAGGATCGTACCGAAGATATTAAACAAAAGATGGATAAGAGCCGCACGCTTGCCGTCTGCATTGGCGCCAACCGACGCCAGCATAGCGCTGGAGCAGGCACCGATATTGCAGCCCAGGATGATAAACATACAGATCCTAAGATCAATCAGCCCCTGCGAGCCCATGACAACCAGGATGGATACGGTAACGGAGGAGCTCTGCACAATGGACGTAATCA
>DJXY01000215.1 GCA_002449915.1 Oribacterium sp. UBA6992 | reverse complement strand
GCCACTTGGTTACGCCGTATGCAGTATAAAATTCACAGACCCATTGATTCCATAGCTGGACGTATTGATACACAAATCATAGTTATTGGAATCTCCCCATTTCTTACCGGTAAAATATTGATAATACTCTGCATGCTTACGATCTGTGTTCTTAAGCTTTTTTTGGCATGGTGATAATCCAGCTGATCCACCGCCATCATACGACTGACCCGGATTTTAAAAGGTGCCGTGATAAAAATACTGACATGCGGAATCCCTGCATTACTCAGGATCTGATCTGCACAGCGCCCCATGACTACAAAATCCTGTTCCTTTGCCATCCGAATGATGAGATCGGACATATTAAAAAACAGCGCATCCCTGGTCGGTAATCCGTGATACCGATTCAGCTTACGCAGCATATCTCTGAAGGTGAGCTTTTTATTTGTAAAACTCGGTGCAGGATCATTCGCATTAATACCTGAGATCTCAAGACTACTTTCATTACCCTCCGGCAGCTTTTCATACCCCATGTCGTCCTTGATTTTATGATCCTGTTCTACCTCCATACGGCGCAGAACAGCATTAAAAATTTCCCGATCGTAAAAATTGATATGCAGCTTATCTGCAATTTTTAATCCAATGCTGTTTCCGCCACTGCCATAGGTTCTGCTGATGCAGATTACAAGATGATGCCCGCCCTTAAAACGCCAGGACATATCGGCGCTATTCAGCTCATTAAGCCCCGCTCTTTTTTTATCCTTTACTCCGGTAAACGTAGCCGAAACTTGCTGAAATCGTTTCATAACCGTATCGTATTCGGTCATAATCTCGTGACGAATACCCTTTTCCGGAATGGTCCGCGCCATGTTGCCGATCAGGGCGATTTCAGCCCGTATGGTATGATCCTGTCCGGGAGTTTCCAAGATGTCCATAAGATACTTTACAGAGCGATCCCGGTCATAGTTATACACTCGTCCAAGCCCTGATCCGAGTGCTTTGTATACCCGTTCATCCAGATCATAAATTTCTTCCGCAAGGATTCTGATATCCTTTTCGTCTATTACATGATCATTGTTCAGATCACCATTCATATCCTTATCCCTCCTCACAGAAAAAATACAATGGTATCCAGTAAAAATACCGGAATCAGAAAAGCAAGTGACCACCCGATATAGCCAAAAAATGATGGCATTTTGATACCATTTTCATCCGCCATTGCCTTTACCATAAAGTTAGGAGCATTTCCAATAGAACTGTTTGCTCCCATAAATACTGCACCGCATGAAATCGCCATCAGCATCCTCACCGGTATTGTGCCTACCGTACTGGCCATTCCCTGTGTAAAGCCCAGAGAGCCGGCAGTTGTCAGAAACACAAGATAGGTTGGCGTATTGTCAAGGAAGCTGGACAATGCACCTGTTGCCCAGAACATCTGAGCCGGGTGAGTCAGACCAAGTGTCGGACCAACTTCTTTTAAGAGCATAAGCGCCGGCTGCATGGTGATAAAAATGCCGATAAACAAAATAGCTACTTCTTCTATTGCGCCCCAGGTAAAATGGTTCTTTCTCCGTATACCGGAATCTGTTGTCCGGAACGAGAGAAACGCAGCTAATAGAATCAGGATCACCTCAATCAATGAGCTAAGAGGAAAAACTTCTCCTCCACCGATGGGAATGCCAATCGCCTCTCCGTTCCCCGTCTGAAAGGCCGGCAGAGATGGCAGCACACCACTCAGAATTACCGCCAGAATGATCATAAGGAGAAACAAAATATTATGTCCGCCGCCAATGGTAAGGCTTGTACCGGGTTTCGAGATATCCGGCTTTCCACCATAAGAAATATCACTTCTGTATGCCTTCATATCAAGCTGATAAAAGGCAAACAGCAGTACGATCATATTAAACAACAGCACCGGAAGCAGATGCAGACTCCAGAAAAACGGGATTCCTCTCATAAAGCCCATGAGCAATGGAGGATCGCCCACCGGTGTAAGACAGCCTCCGATATTGGAAACCAGAAAGATAAAAAAAATCATGATATGCGACTTTTTAGAGCGCCAGGCATTCATCTTGATAACCGGACGTATCATCAGCATACTGGATCCCGTGGTTCCTATACAACTGGATAACAAGGTACCCACAGCCAGAAGAAACACATTTACCATCGGTGAACCCGCAAGATCGCCCTCAAATGTGATATTGCCGGAAACACAGTACAAACCGAAAAGCAGCACGATAAACGTGAGATAATCGTTAAAGAAGCATTCGGATACCTTGGTTAAGGCTGCTCCGGTGCCAAACTGTGTGGCAAAAAGGATCGCAGTGAGCAGCGACCAGAATATAACCGCATACTGCTTATGTGACTCCCACCACTCTCCAAAAATCAGCGGCACAATCGCAATGCACAGAAGTAAACCTGCAAACGGAATCGATAGCCAGGCTGGAACTGTCATAATACTATACCCCCTGTAAAACATATAAAAAGCGATGCTATTCTGCACCGCTTTTTATAGTTTACCCATTTTTTTAATTATATGTAACTATTTACATATATTTTACAGCTATGTACTTGATTTAATGCATCAGAGCTCGATGGTCTCCAGATCCTCCGGTACATAAACCGATCCATGAAAATACTCCATGGCTTCCTTAGTATAGAGCGATTTACGATTCAGGATGTTGGCATCCTCTGTATGATACAAAAGCAAATTCTTCACGCCCAGGCTCTCAGCGAGCTCCGCAGCATCCTTTACTGTAGAATGATGCTTTTCATAAGGATGAAAAGTATCTCTTTCCTCATAGAGACAGAAGGCTTCATGAAGCAGCCAGTCGCTGCCCTCTGCATATTTCCTCTCACAAGGATTATATGGTTCATCCCCGCAGCAGGTCAGCCTTCTGCCATCATCCATAGATAGCATATAGCCAAACTGCTTTGTCTTGGTCGAGCCAATATCAAAAAAAGTAATCTCCCGCCCGTTAATGATCCGGGTCTCTCCATCCTCCACCGGAATCAGATGCAGGCGGTCTCCGATAAATTTACAGGGTCCAGGCTGCAGCAGCTTTCTGGAAATATCATCCAGCAGGGAAATCACTTCGCTGTGACCGTAAATATTGGTTTCTCCTTCATATTTTCCAGCCTTCATATACTGCGTGATCATCCGGACCATCCAGATCATTCCTGTAAAATGATCTACATGCTTATGCGTAAGAAAAATTTCGTGAATTCCGGTCCAGTCGATGCCTGCATATTTCAGCTGACGAAACACCTGTGCTCCGCCTCCTGCATCCACCATAAAAAGCTTATCATTATCGTTGATCACGTAACATGTATTAAAACATTCTGTAACAAGCGCATTGCCGGTACCGAGCATTGTGATTTTCATAGTAAACTCCTTATACATTTCCTTCCAGATGTACAATCCAGGGTTCATGATGAACCGCAGGCAGAAACTTCTCCCAGATATCCTGTGATGAAATTTTTAAGCTCGATGTATTGATACACGGATGACATCCGAGCACATCGCTGTTGTAAACATCCTCATCCACCAGAAGCTGCACCTGATTGTCCGTATCATTCATAAGTCCCATCACACTGACGGATCCCGGCGTAATATCCAGAAACTCCTCCATATACGATTCCGGAGCAAAGCTGAGTCTTGCGGAATGTATCTGGCTCGAGAGCTCCTTCGTCTTAAACGGCTTATCTCCCGGCATCATTAAAAGATAGAACTTCGTTTTCTGATGATTACAGAGAAATAGATTTTTACAGATAAAGATGCCGAGTACCTGATTGATTTCCTCACATGCCTCCATTGTATTGGCAGCTTCATGGTCCACCCTCTGGTACGGTATGCCCAATGTATCCAGAAGGTCATATGTACGGATTTCCTTTGCCAGACGTCCCTCCTCATTTACTGGACGTCCATTATATAAAGTTAACTGAGACAAAATCTTACCTCTTTTTTGATGCCGGCATAGCCAGACATTTTCTTTTAGTTTATACAAAACAAAAATTTATACGAATACAATTTATGGATTTATTTTGCCGTCCATATTCCAAAATAGGTAACCAGACAGGTTTATCATATTTTAAAAAACAGCAGAATGCAGTAATATGATTGCATGCCATCATCATAGTAATAGATCTCACATATGATCTCGTAAAATCACTCCCGGGAGGCAGAAGCAATGCAATACTACTCATTATCCTCTTATCTTAAAGATACCTTTGGCACAAAAGTATATAAGTTATCCTTACAGAGCGGATGCTCCTGCCCTAACCGTGACGGAACGCTTGGTACAGGAGGATGTACCTTCTGCTCTCAGGGAGGTTCCGGAGATTTTGCCGCGCCACTCCTTCCGATCGATCAGCAGATCCGGCTCGCAAAAGAAAGAGTCAATCGGAAATTTCCCGGCAGCATACCGGAAAATGAGCGGAAATACATCGCCTATTTTCAATCCTATACCAACACCTACGGCGACCCGGAAGAGCTCCGCGCCCTCTACGCGGAGACCCTGGCCCAGCCGCAGATCGCCGCCCTCGACCTGGGCACCCGCCCGGACTGCCTGCCCCCGGAGATGATCCGGATGCTGACGGACCTGGGGCAGACCTATGACAAGCCCATCTGGATCGAGCTCGGCCTCCAGACCATCCACGAGGAGACCGCCCTCCGCATTCACCGCGGCTACCGCCTGCCGGTCTTCGAGGACGCTTACCGGCGGCTGAAGGAGACTTGCCGGGGATACGGGAGGTGCCGAAGGAACGGGAGATCCGGAGAGAACGAGAGATTCGGAGAAAACGAGGGATCCGGAGAGCACGAGAGATCCAGAGAGAACGAGAGATCCGGAGAGCCGGGAACGGGCTACACCGGCCTCGAGGTCATCGTCCACGTCATCCTGGGCCTGCCGGGGGAGAGCCGGGAGGACATGCTGGAGACCATCCGGTATCTGGCCGGCCTGGATCCCGCCCTCGACGGCATCAAGCTCCAGCTCCTGCACATTCTGAAGGGAACGCAGATGGCGGAGGAGTATGCGCGGGAACCTTTCCCCCTCTTCACACAGGAGGAGTACTGCGACCTGGTCGTGGACTGCCTGCGGATGCTGCCGCCCGAAACCGTCGTGCACCGTCTCACCGGGGACGGCCCC
>DJXY01000174.1 GCA_002449915.1 Oribacterium sp. UBA6992 | reverse complement strand
ATCATCTGATTGCACCTCCCCATGGTAAGTTCTTGTACTGGTCAACAGAACGATAAACCGCTCCCTCGATCCTTGCCTTAATTGTGCAGTCAAGCGCACCCTTATCGACAATGGAGATCTTTACATTGTCCACGCCGAGATTCTTAAGGGTCTCAAAGGCTACCTTGCGGATCTGATTTCCGAACTGATGAGCTACTGCACTGTCCAGAGTGAAATCAATCTTTCCATCTCCCGGCTCCACAGTAACCTGACAGTCACTGGATTCCATCGTGCCTGCAACAGCAGGTTTCTTAATTTCCATAGTATCCCTCCTTGTGTAGAGAACCGTTTTCCTGGTTCTGCTATCCAATTGTTACCACGTTTTACAAGTGACATTTCAAAAAATGTTACACAACTATTAGTAATTATAATCTAGTCTGCGCTAGAATAAAACTATCTATTTGGTACAAAGCTACTATAATCCCATGATTACCTATAGTAAAATAGTTTGTCAAATATAGCATCTATTGTATTTAACTATACAAGCCTTTTATTCGGCCTGACTTTTGTTATTAATATCTGCCTCTCTTAAAATCAGCCGTAGTTCATCAAGATCTGTGGTCATTTTGATAAAGTGCTCCTGAAATTCCGGACCCGGGGTGGTTTGCCCCCTTAGATCCTCTACCATCCGGGAGAGACTCTGTACAAGCGGAGTAAGACTCAGATTTGCCGCAACTCCCTTGAGCTCATGTGCATTGAGAAATGCTTTCTGATACTGTTTTCTATTCAATGCCAGTCTGAGGCGCTCCAAAGCAGGATCCTGTACAAACTCTTTTAGAAGGTGGATATAAAACTCCTGATCATCGGCAAGCCTTCGGAGTGCGGATTCCGGATCCGCACTCCAGGCTGCCAGGGTGTCTATTACTGTCAATGATTATTCTCCCCGTTTTTCATCTTACTTTTTATGCTCAAATGCTTCTGCAAAATGATAGAAAAGATCCTCCGCATCAATCGGTTTGCTGATGCAGTAATTCATACCTGCGTCTCTGCAGCGTGTTTCAACGTCATCCGTCACATCTGCAGTGAGTGCAATAATCGGGATTGATTCCGAATCTTCCAGTCCAGAACTGCGGATTTCCTTGGCCGCCTCCTCTCCATCCTTTACAGGCATCATCAGGTCCATAAGGATTGCCTGATAGTGGTACGGTCCGCGGCTCTTATACAGATCCACAACCTCCTGTCCATCTCTTGCAAGCTCACTATGGATTCCCTTGGTATTTAGAATCTTGATAATGACCTCGGCGTTGATATGGTTATCCTCCGCCAGCAGGACGTTTTTGCCATACAGCACCTGATCCTCATATGTCTCCGTGCGATGCGTCTGAAGCTCGATCTGCTCATCTGTCGCAATGCTGTAGCTAAGTTTCACAATAAAGGTTGTGCCATTACCAACTTCACTGGTGCAGTCAATCGTGCCACCAAGCAGTTCCACCAGGTTCTTGCAGATGTAAAGTCCAAGTCCCGTACCATCATGGTGTTCACCGTCCACACTGTCCTGTTCAAATGGCAGGAACATCCTTGCCTGGAAACTCTCGGAAATTCCGATACCATTATCCTTTACAATATAGGTATGGAATGCCTTGCCATCGTGATAATCCACGTTAATAATCAGCGAAATCCTGCCATTTTCCGGTGTAAATTTCAGGCTGTTGGACAAAAGATTCATGAGGATCCGTTCCACATGCTGCTGATCCATCAAAACATACCGGTTCTGGCAGCCCTCCACATCCAGATCAAAGATCTGATGATTGTCTCTTGCCTGCTCACTGATGATCGTTGCAACAGAATTAAAGACGGTCTCCTCCTTTACCGCGGTACTGACGGATACAACCTTACCTGCGTTGATCTTGCTGGTTTCCAGGATTTCTTCCATAAGACCAACCAGATACTGGCTGGATGTCTGAATCTTCTCCAGATTATCCTTCACCTCTGCCGGAAGATTTTTCTCCCGGAGACTAAGCTCTGTCAAACCGAGAATTGCCGTCATAGGTGTCCGCATGTCATGCGACATATGAGAGAGGAAGGTCTCCTTCTCCTGACTGGACTTTACCGCCTGCCGGAGTGCCTTGGCCATCTCGTCAATCTGCTCCTGATCATCCACCTGCTTTGTCGTATCTACAAAGGTAATAACCAGCCCCTGCAGCTTCTTTTTACCCGTTTCCTTTACTGCATCCGCATTATCCTTGGCAATGGTTTCCCTGGTCAGGTATGGCGCAATACGGATCAGATAGGTCTTACCGGCAATCGACGTGCAATGCTGCTCGATTGCATTCATCGTCTTTAAAACCTGCCTGCACTGTTTGATGAGATCGATCGTGCCGAAATTATATGCAATGTACCGGAGGGATCTGCCCACATCCTGATCTGCAACATTAAACTCATCCGAAATATACTCTGTAAATTTACGGATATTGAGATTCTGGTCTACCATCAGTATCCCGACTAATGTGGTCGACAGGAAATTTGCCATGTCATCATTGAGACCGGCAAGCTCCGTAACCTTGGACTGATACTCCGAATTTACGGTATACAGCTCCTCATTTACGGACTGCAGCTCCTCATTGGAGGACTGCAGCTCCTCATTGGCAGTCAGCAGCTCCTCATTGGCAGCCTGCAGCTCGGCATTTACCGACTCCAGCTCCGTAACGGTCTGCCGCAGATTATCCTTGGTAATTTTAAGCTCCTGCTCAAGATTGGAAATACGCTGGGCTGCTGCCGTATCAATCTGGAATTTACGGACGTCTCCGGACAGCTCCCGCTTCCCTCTCAGGAAGGAAATCGCCATAAAGCTGGTCTGCTGCCCATTATGATCAAAAATCGGCTGCGCTATGATGGAGATATACTCCGGCGCATCTTCCAGCTGTACCGGCAGAGAGTCGTAGCTTACCTTGTGTTTGGTCTGACGGGCATCACGAAGCACTGTGGAAACCGCGATTTTAAGATCCGTCCGGATCAGCTGGAAAATATCCAGTGTCGCAGCTCCGGTCGGGATCGACAGGAACTTGGAGCAGTCTCCATAGGTTCGGTTCAGCTCATTTTTTTCATTCACAAGCACCGATGCCGGCATCAGTGCTTCCAGGATCGAAGTATCCAGGTCATTGGTTTTATACTGAACCTCGGCATCGTCCTCCATCTTCTGGATCTGAATCGGCTCCAGGGAACTCTCCACATTCTGCATTGAGTAGTTAAAGCGCTCATGAGCCGGAGCCTTGCCGGAGGTATTGTGAATGAAAATCTTTTCATTTGCGCACAGTACCCGGAACACATCATCATAATCAATGACAGACTCCGACCTTCCCAGAAAAAGATATCCATGGTCATTGAGTGCCATATGGAAAATAGCAAAAATTGTCCTCTGCAGCACCGTCTGGAAATAGATCAGCACATTTCTGCAGCTGATCAGATCCAGCTTGCCAAATGGCGGATCCTGAAATACATTATGCTGCGCAAAAATGATCATCTTCCGGATATCATGGTGGATCACATATTTATTACCCTTCCGGGAAAAATATTTGGACAGCCGGTTTACAGAGACATCCTCAATGATATTATCTCCATACACTCCCCTTACCGCAGTTGCAATGGCATCTGCATCCAGATCAGTTGCAAATATTTTAACGTCTCTCCGGATATCCAGCTCCTCCATTGCCTCCATAAGCAGAATCGCAATGGAATACGCCTCCTCACCGGTGGAGCAGCCCGCAACCCAGACTCTGATCTGCTTTTCCTTGGGCGCATCTCTTAACAGCTGCTTCAGTACCGTTTCCTTAAGCACCTCAAAGTATTCCGGATCCCGGAAAAACGATGTGACTCCGATCAGCACTTCCTTAGCAAGGATTTTTGCTTCCTCCGGATTATTATTAAGATAGGTCACATATTCTCTCAAATTCCGGTTATGCGTAACCACAAGCCGGCGCTCAATCCTGCGCAGGATCGTCGTCTGCTTATAATACGTATAATTAATATTGGTTATATTTTTAAGAATCGCAAATACCTGTGCCATCAGGTCCTGATCCGACAGCTGCAGCTTACTGCTGGCATCCATCATGGAAACAGCGATATGTGCCATTTCTCTTGCAATGGACTCCGGGTTCTGCACCAGATCCGCAAAACCAGTTGCAATCGCATTACGCGGCATCCCATCAAATTTAGCTGACTCCGGTGTCTGTACGATGATCATGCCATTCTGCTCCTTAATGGAACGGATGCCATTGGTACCGTCAGATCCGGTACCGGACAGAATCACCGCTACAGAACGATTTTCATAAGAGCTTGCCAGCGAACGGAAAAATATATCAATCGGATGGTTAATAATGGTAGAATCATATTCTTTAAGTCTTAAAACATCCGCTTCGATCTCAACATTATATTTGGGTGGAATCATATAAACATGATTTCGCTCAACATGCATACCGTCCGTTATTTCCGTAACCGGCATGGCACTGTACTTACTAAGGATCTCCGCAACCAGACTTTTATGATCCGGCGCAAGATGCTGGATAATGACAAAAGCCATACCCGTATTGGACGGCAGAAAGGTCAGAAACTGCTGCAGAGCCTCCAATCCCCCGGCAGATGCTCCAATACCGACAACACAATTTGGCTGCATACTTAATGGAAGTTTTTTCTGTGTCAACATGAACTCACATCCTTTCACATAATCGTCTATGCCTGATTGTGTATTTTTTACAGGATTATATACTTATTTTAAAGGTTCCATAGCAGAAAATAAAGGTGCAAAAGAGAATTTTTCCACATAGTTTTTTCCGTAAAATGGCAGTTTCATCTGTTCAGTTATCAAATTAAACGCTATAATATCAAAAGAAATGTTTGTTTTTGATCACAAACACTGATCGTAAAGGATGTAATTTATATGGTAAAATTTAATTTAACCGACAGTGAAAAATCCTCACTCTTTGACCGTTTTTTTTCAGATGGTTACGAGGAACTAATTCAGATTGACCCGGCTACAGAGACTGCAGTGACTCTTTTTTCTACCAATGCAGACTGGAAGCGTATGCAGTCCATCCGGTTTAATTATGAGGACATCAGTAAAAAATATATTATGGATATATCCTCCGATCCGGATCCTGAAAATATTATAAAGGATTTAAAGCTCTCCAGCATCGAGCAGGCACTTGACAAGTCTCCCGTATATCGGGTTCATTATACTGCCAAAAGCCAGGACGGCAGCTTACGTCTTAAAGAAGCTTACTTTATCCGTAATAATGACATCATTATTTTGACGATTCATGATATCACAGATACCTTTCAAAACGTTGTAAATCATACAAAGGAGCTGGAAAGTGCTCTGGAAAGTGCGCAGCAGGAGATCCGGCAGAAAAATCTTTTTATGACTTTGATGAGTCGTAATATACGCACACCGCTTTATTCGATTCTGGGACTCACAAGGATTGCGGAAAATGATTTTGTAAGCAATTCTTCTATAGAAGATTATCTGCATAAGATTTCCATGTCCGGCTCTTATATGAATGAGTCAATCAACGACATTCTAGATCTCCGTGGAATTGCGAGCCATGAAATCGAGCTTCAGCCGGTTAAAATCAATATTAACGGATTACTGGAAAAAATCTCCCGTCATATATCCAATGCTATGCAGGAAAAGGGTTTGATCTACACCCTGCAGACAGAGGGCATGACAGACCTCACGGTCATGGCGGATCAGCACTGCCTCCAGCAGATCCTTATGAAGCTTTTAAAAAGTGCAATCAGCTATACCGTAAAGGGAGGCAGGATTGAGCTCCATGCACGCGAGCTGATGCACAGCCAGCAAAATGTTACGATTGAGTTTTCCGTCGTAAGTCTGGGGATCGTCATCGATCAGGAGCGCTTCCGTCTGCTCTTTAAGCCGCATGACTACCTCAAGGATAAGATTGATGATGATCTTGGATCCATTGACATTGACCTTATCATTTTAAAAAGCTATATCAATGCCATGGGGGCTGACACACTTACTGCAGAATCGGATGCCTCCAGAGGAACCAGAATTTCCGTGACGCTGACCATGCCTCTCTCCGAGGAGGCACAGCTCGCATACCAGAATACATCTGATCAAACCTGTCCGGATTTCAGCGGAAAGCGGGCTCTGATCGTGGATGACAACGATATTAATCTTGAAATCGGCGTGAAGCTTATGGAGCGTCGCGGCATGACCGCAGTTACTGCCAAGGATGGAGCAGAGGCAATCGAGATCTATAAAAAAGAGCGCGGAAATTTTGACGTCATCCTCATGGATATCCTGATGCCCGGGATGGATGGCCTGGAGGCGACCCGCGTCATCCGTTCC
>DJXY01000131.1 GCA_002449915.1 Oribacterium sp. UBA6992 | reverse complement strand
TTTGGTCCGGTTAGGTTTGATGTTGACACTTATCTAATAGTTTGATAAGATGTTTCAATCAGATATTTCTGTTATTCCTCTATAGCTCAGTCGGTAGAGCACGCGGCTGTTAACCGCGGTGTCGTTGGTTCGAGTCCAACTGGGGGAGCTAGACGTTAGAATCCAGGTTCCATATTACCTGGTACGTTTTCAAAATATGGCGAAGTAGCCAAGTGGTAAGGCGTGGGTCTGCAACACCCTGATCACCGGTCCGAATCCGGTCTTCGCCTTTTTGTGGCGCCATGGTCAAGCGGTTAAGACACCACCCTTTCACGGTGGTATCAGCAGTTCGAATCTGCTTGGCGTCATGAGTTAAGAACAGCGGAAGCTGTTCTTTTTTTGCGTTTTGTGTATATCTATGGCCCGTCAGACGGGCATTCTTATCTACTCGAGTTCCTTGCAGCAATAATTAATTTTCAATAGATCTTTCAATATATGGCATATACATTTAAATTCATAAACGCTTTCCACCATATATAGCGTTATCTTTTTATGAATATTATCCTTTTAAGAATATTATCCTAATATAGATAATCACACTTTTTCGTACTTTCCTTTATACTTAATGTATCACATTTCTTAAGAACATCATGTTCTGGAAAGGAAAGGAGGTTTATCGGATCCGTCCGCGTAAGAGACCTCCTGTTTCCCCGATTCATTCTGTATCAATTCACTAAAAAAGAAAGGAATGGATTCAGGAGTGAAAATCAAAGAATCTATATAACAGGAGGCAAGTTCACATGTTAAATCCGACATTTCTGCATGAAAGGGACAGGAACAAAACGCTCCGAACCAAGAAGGTGGATCGGGATTATGATCAGAAGGAGCTTTATCTTAATGGCATCCGTAAATTTAGAAATCGTGGTATCCGCATCCTCTTTGATGGGAAAGAGATACAGGAAAATGAATGGAAGGACCTGTTTCTGACATCTGAAAACGGAGGATTTTACCGATGTGATTATCATAAGGGTACGGACGGATGTCTTGCGGAGATACATTTTGACTGGGTATATAATATGGAGAAGACCCGGGAAAAATCGTCTTCTTAACTTAAATTGTAACGATTCATTAGTAATAAAAGCATAACGTATCATCCTGAAATGATCAAAGAAGGCGCGGAGTTTGTTGAAGTTTAACGGAAACACAGACCCTTGCCTTCTTTTTTCGTTTTCTTGTGTTTAAAGTCGCTTTCTGATATTATGTAAGGACGTATATGGGGAGCCATAGCTTTGGAAATCAGATTGTAATGAGGCAGAGAGATGTCAGTAAAATCAGAACTTTTAGAGCTTTTTATTACCGAAAAGGGTACATATTTTTCCGGAGAACATATCGCAGAGAGGCTGCATTGCTCCAGAACTGCTGTATGGAAGGCCGTTCAGCAGCTAAAGGAAGAGGGTTATGAGATCACGGCTGTGCAGAATCGCGGATATGCTCTTTCTGAGGAATCTGATGTTTTGTCCCGGGAGGAAATTCTGCATTATCTTGACAAGCCATATCCGCTTACGGTTTTGCAGGAGGTTACCTCTACAAATGATGTACTGAAAGCCATGGCCAATACCCAGCATGCGTCGGAAGGGACCACCATTGTCTCGGATTATCAGACCGGAGGAAAGGGAAGACTTGGACGAAGCTTTTTTTCGCCTAAGGGAACCGGACTCTATGTGAGTATGCTTCTCCGCCCTCAGGATACGGTGAGCAATAGTCTGACGCTTACAGCCAAGGCTGCGGTAGCTGTGTATCGTGCCGTTAAGACGGTCTGCAATGTGGAGCTTGGAATCAAATGGGTTAATGATCTTTATCTTGGTCATCGGAAGGTGTGCGGCATTTTGTCTGAGGGACAGGCAAGCATGGAGTCCGGACATCTTGATTTTGTGATTGCCGGCATAGGCATAAATATTTATGAGCCGGAGGGCGGTTTTCCGGAGGAGATCCGTCAGCGTGCAGGTTCGATCATGGGACAGAGGACAAAAGAGCATCAGATTAACCGGAACAGGCTTGCAGCAGAGGTTATCAAAGAGTTTTATCAGCTGGCAGCTGAGCCGGGGCTTACATCGGATTATGCAAAGCATAATATTGTACCGGGGCATGAGATTACCGTGATTGACGGTGACAGGCGCAGACCTGCAAAAGCACTGTCGATTCTGCCGGATGGCAGACTGGAGATACAAGAAGCGGATGGAAGCCGGAATGCACTGGTTTTTGGTGAGGTTTCGGTTCGGCTCCGCGATGGAAATCAGATGATTGAACGATAGAAAAGAGGAAATGACATAGCAATGAGTAGTTACAGAAAGAGAAGCACCAGAAGAAAAAAGAAAGAGGAGGCTACACTTGTCGGTGATCTTTTCCGGATTCTTTTTGCTGTTTCCATGCTGGTGGTGGCGATTTTGATCGTATTTTTTGTATTTCAGAATATCAAGGGCTTTAAGCTTCCGGATCTTAAGGTAAGTGCTGCAGAGACAACAACCGCGGCGCAGCCGGTTACCATCCGGGCAGATCAGGAAACCAAAGCAAGGGATACCGAGCGGACGCAGCCGGAAACTACAGTGGAGAGGAGTACTACAGCTGCAGCTAAGGAAACCAAGACAGAGGAATCTTCAGAAGAAGTATCTCAGGAGGAGACAAAATCCGAAACCAAGGGCCCGGGAGAGGAAATCGAGAGTAAGGCAGCGAAGGATAAGGAGATCGCGGAGAGCAAGGTGAAGGAAACAGTGGAAAGCTACGCGGCAGAGACGGGAACCGTACATAAAAATGGAGATGTAGTAATTGGAGAGGGTCCGGTTGCCGGAGAAAATGCCAATGCAGGTAGCTCCGGCAATAACAGCAATATCAGTGACAACGGACCTGTGACGACACAACCGTAAAACAGCCCGGCAGAGAGGAATCCTGACATGATTTATTACCTTATGGGTAAATCCGCAAGCGGTAAGGATACGATATACAGGCATCTTAAAAAACGATGTCCGACATGGAGGGAGGTCGTTTTATATACCACTCGTCCGATCCGGGATGGCGAGAAAGATGGAGAGACCTACCATTTCATTGATGATGCCAGGATGGATTGCCTGGAACACGCAGGCAAGGTCATCGAGGAGAGAGTCTATCATACGGTCTACGGTCCATGGAGATATGCCACGGTCGATGACGGACAGATTCAGGACCCGGAGAGTATGGAGTATCTGATGATCGGTACGCTTGAGAGCTACTGTAAAATGCGCGAGTATTTTGGCAGATCCACATTGTTTCCGCTCTACATAGAAGTACCAAATGAGCTGAGACTGAAGCGTGCAGAGGAGCGGGAATTAAGCCAGCAGGTGCCTAAGCTAAAAGAGATGCACCGCCGGTTTCAAGCGGACGAGATCGATTTTTCCGAGGACCGGCTCCGGCAGGCAGGTATTATAAAACGATATCAGAATATTAATCTGGAGCAGTGTATATATGAAATCCTTAAAGATACCGGAAAACCAGATATATAATGCGTATCTCCTTACCGGTGAAGATCGCGAAGCTTTAGAACAGGCCGCACAGGAATTTGCAGCTTCACTCCTTATACGTGATCATAAGCTTACGGACAGCAGTAGTGCAAAAAATGCGAATGACCCGGACCCGTATACATTCACCGATCCGGATCCGATCTGGCAGAGCCGGGGCTATCAGAGCATAGATGACTGGAGAGACAGCGTCCGGCTCCGGGTGGAGAAACAGATTCACCCGGATCTCATACGGATCTCGCCGGATAAGCCGGAAGACCATCCCAACACCATCAGTGTGGACAATATCCGTCGCAATGTAGCAGATACCGTCGATGTCCGTCCATATGAGGCAGAGTATAAGATCTATCTTGTACTGCAGGCGGAAAAAATGAATCCGCAGGCGCAAAATGCGCTGCTTAAAACGCTGGAAGAACCACCGGAAAATGTTGTGATCATGCTGCTTGCCAGCAATGCGGATCACTTTCTGCCTACGATTTTATCGCGTGTCATTGAAATCAAGGCGGGGGAGAAGGACGCCGGCGAGAGCTTCCGGACATATTATCAGGAGGACTGGGCTAAGGAAACGGTAAAATTTCTAAGTGAGATCAGGTACAGAAGCATCGCGGATATACTTCAATATATTGACAGCATGAATAAGAGCAAGGTGCCGATGCCTGATTTCCTGGCGCTTCTTGAAATTGTTTTCCGGGATGTGTTATGTTATAAAGGCTCCGGAGACAGCAGCCTTATGTATGCCGGTGAAATTTCCGACAGTATTATAAAGCTTGCAGGGGAGCTGAGCTATGAGGAGCTTGGGAGAGTGACAGACGAGATTTCAAGAGATCTCAGAGGCATTCGCAGCAATGTAAACCGGGATTTGCAGCTGGAAACCCTTCTATTGCTGCTTAAAAGAGCCTCGGGAGACAAGCAGTAAATGAGTTTAAGTAGATGGGACAGAAGTCCCGGAGGATATAGATGGCAACAATTATTGGCGTAAGATTTAGAACTGCCGGCAAGATTTACTATTTTGACCCGGATGGCATTATGTTTGTCCGGGGAGAGCATGCGATTGTGGAGACTGCCCGGGGTGTGGAGTACGGATATGTCATACTTGGAAACCGTGAAACTGCTGACGATAAGATCGTACAGCCATTAAAACCGGTGCTTCGTAAGGCCAGCCCGGAGGATGACCAGCAGGAAGCGGAAAACCACGCAAAGGAGAAAGAAGCCTACCGGATCTGCCAGGAAAAGATCAAGAAGCATGGGCTTGAGATGAAGCTCATTGATGTGGAATATACGTTTGACCGGGGTAAGGTATTGTTTTATTTTACGGCGGATGGCAGAGTGGATTTCCGGGCACTGGTGAAGGATCTTGCAGCTGTATTCCGCACAAGGATTGAGCTTCGGCAGGTAGGTGTGCGTGATGAGACCAAGATTCTCGGCGGTTATGGCGTCTGCGGGAGACCGCTGTGCTGCCACACATTCCTCTCGGAATTTGCGCCGGTATCGATCAAGATGGCTAAAGAACAGGGTCTGTCTCTTAATCCGGCCAACATTTCCGGTGTCTGCGGACGACTGATGTGCTGTCTTAAAAACGAGGAGGAGGTTTATGAATTTTTAAATTCCAAGCTTCCATCCATTGGCGATTTTGTGACAACACCGGATGGCCTCCGGGGAGAGGTAAGCTCTGTTTCCGTACTGAACCAAAAGGTCAAGGTTGTGGTCAATCTGGAAAAGGAAGACGAGAAGGAGATGCGGGAGTATAAGGTTTCGGAGCTTAAGTTCAAGCCAAAGCGCAGAAAACCAAGAAACGAACGTACGGATCGTCAGGATCGGGATGCCAAAGAGGCGCAGGTGCTGGAATCTTTGGAAACGCAGGATGCATCCAATCATCTGGATGACTAGGTATGGCAGAGCGTATTGATGACCTGCAGTGTAATGGCTACAGGATTATTCAGGATACAGATGGATTCTGCTTTGGTATGGATGCCGTGCTGCTGGCAAATTATGCGGTTCCAACAGTTATGCCCGGAGCCCGGGTACTGGATCTTGGTACAGGCACAGGGATCATCCCGCTATTGATTGCCGCCAAAACGGATGCAGCAGAGCTTACCGGCATTGAAATCCAGAAGGATGTGGCAGAGATGGCGGAGCGATCCGTTCGTCTCAATCATCAGGAGCATCGAATGAGGATCCTGCAGGCAGATGTCCGGGAGGTCCGTACGCTGGGTTTGGATTCCAGTATGAATGTCGTTACCTCTAATCCTCCGTATATGAAGGCCGGTCTTAAAAATGCGGAGAGCCGTAAGCTGATTTCCCGGCATGAGGTTGCCTGCAGCTTTTACGACATTGCGTATGCAGCAGCATTCACATTAAAATCAAACGGTAAATTTTTTCTTGTACACCGACCGAACCGGCTCGCAGATATTATGACAGAGCTTCGTCGGGTTCACCTTGAGCCGAAGCGTATGAGATTGGTCTATCCTTATCAGGACCGGGAGGCGAACCTTTTTTTGATGGAAGCCGTTAAAGGAGGCAGAAGCCAGCTTACAGTAGAACCTCCCCTCATCGTCTATCGTGAGGCGAATGTTTACAGCGATGAGATCCTCGGGATCTATCAGAGCAAAGGCCAAAACACTAAAAATAATTAAGCTGTTTTATGTATAAACTCCTGGAAAGCGCGGATTTCCGCGCTTTTTTATATTGTCTTTAAAGGGATATTATCCTTATACGGATATTATCAAAACAAGTAGTATATGCAATTTCATTTTCCTGTGATAGGATTTTGTCATGAGGAAATTACAGACACTGTTTACAGCATTTGTAATGTTTCTCGTGCTAATCTCTTTTTCGGCAGGGGCGGAGGAGTACTCCAATCCTGCGGAACACCGCTTCCACCTTGTTCTGGAGCCGGTCAGGGACATCCGTATCTTTTCTGATTCCTGCAGCAATCTGTAAGCGGATTCCGGGTATACGGAAACTATTCTGCAGAAATCCCATGTGGACAAACAACTGAAACTGGTACTGGTACTGGAGCTGGATCTGGCATCCACTGCAAACGTATCCGGGGAGACCTGCATAGTGGATATCTCCATGTGCAGCGTTCCGTATGAGGGGGAAATCCCGGCATCGAAGCTTCCCGGAAACGGGGGAGTCGAGGCAGCATCGGTACCATACAGAAGCCGCAGGAGAGGCACAGCATCTCCTTTGACGGAGGACCCGGAGTCGTAGAAGCTTCAGAAGGAAGCACGGCATTGGGTCATCCTCCGGAAACAGGGAATGCAAAGGATGCAGATGGAAAAAGAAAGTAAAGGTCAGGTTATGGTCATCACGGGTAATACGGTCGCCGCTGCTGGCAATAAGGAAGCGGTGATGGTGTATCTCGGAGAGGGCCAGAAACCGGTAGGGTATCTTTTTCTTATACTGATTCTGGCCATTCTGATCCTGGTATGTCTCATTCTGGTGAGGATTTTGTATTTTTACCGGGCAGTGAACGCAGAAAAAGAGAGAGAAGCAGAAGATGTAACGGCTCAGAGCCAAAGCCATGGGATGCCGCGAGGCAATGAAATCTACTAGTAGGAGGAAAAATGAAACGATTAAAAAATATTACCGGGATCCTGACCGGGATGATTACACTTCTGCTTCTTTTGCTTGCAATATACTCGGTGGCAGCAGCGTATCAAGAAAAAAGGAATGGAACTCCTTTTTTCTTTCTGGGATGGAAACCGGTTCTGGTTCTGAGTGATTCCATGGAGCCCACATTCCACACCGGTTCGATATTAATTGTCAGAGAACAGGAAACGGAGGAACCGGAGCCGGGAGATATTGTGATGTTTCCGATCGAGACAGGACGCGAGCACGCCTATGTGACGCACCGGATTGTTTCCCGGGAGCAGGATGGCTATATCACCAAAGGAGACAATAACAATGCCCCGGATTTCGGAATCAGAGCACGGGAAGACATTCTTGGCACAGTCACGCATATCTTATTTTAACAGCAGCATGTAATTCATATAAAATTCATAAGGTTTTCCGGGAATCTATGCTATACTACACGATGAGTCGGGCATCACCGGCGAATGTAAGATCAAAAGCCAAGGGAGGCTATATGGATTTAAAATTTACCAAGCCACAGGCAGAAGAGTCCTCAAGACTTGCACCGTTTTTTTCAATGCGGCCAAATAAAACCTGTGATACTGGTGTACTGGATACGTATCTGTGGGCAGATTATTATGATACCAGGTGCTGTGTCGTAGATGACAAGGCACTGCTTACGGTGATGGAGAGCGAGGGAGAGCACTTTGCTGCCATGCCATACTGCGCAGAGGAGGATTTACCTTATTACTTTGCGCTTACAGAAAAATATTTTAATGAGGTTCTTGGCAAGCCGCTCAAGATTTATCTTGCCGACGAGGAAGCAGTTACTGCTCTCAAACTTCAGGACAATTCCAACTACCTCGTCAGGGAAGAATGCGATTTCCGCGACTATCTTTATGATGCAGAGGAGCTTCGTACGCTCCCGGGGAAACGCTTCCATAAAAAAAAGAATCTTGTAAATAAGTTTATGCGGGAATATGAGGGACGCTGGGAGTACCGCAGCATGTCCTGTCAGGACAAGCAGACCGTCTGGGAGTTTCTGGACCGGTGGTATGCAAAACGCTCTCAGGAGGAAATCAATGGAGAGGAATCGCTTGAGTACGAGGTGAATGGCATTCACGCAGTACTGCAGAACTGCTTCTGGATTGATTACCGGATGGGCGGTATCTTTATTGACGGACAGCTGGAGGCGTTTTCCATGGGCGCCTATAATCCCAGGGAAAAGATGGCATGTATTGATATCGAAAAGGGAAATTCGGAAATCCCCGGAATCTATCAGATGATCAACCAGCAGTTTCTCCTGCATGAGTTTCCGGATGCAGAGCTTGTAAACAGAGAGGATGATGTAGGCCTTGAGGGTCTGAGACGGTCCAAGGAGAGCTATAATCCGATTGCTTACGAGAGGAAATATATGGTTCTGCAGAAAAACTTCGGGGACTGGCAGGATGAGCTTAAGGATCAGTATGAAGCAGAGATTGACAATTATGAAGCAGACAGAAGTGAGGGTACTGACGGATCTCAGGGATAAGATCCGGACCCGGGAGCTGTACCAGGACATATTTAATGAGGACTCGGATGCGTTTGTGTCCTTTTACTATGAGGATCGCTGTCGGGATAATAAAATCGTAATTAGCGAGCAGGATGGACATATCCTCTCGATGGCGCACATTAATCCCTATCATATGATGGTGAAGGGACAGAATGTAAAGATTTATTATATCTATGCCGTAGCTACAGATCGTGCATACCGGCATGAGGGACATATGCGGGAGGTGCTGGAGTGTGCCTTCCGGGAAATGCAAGAGGAGGATATTCCATTTTGTTTCCTGATCCCTGTGGATGAAAAGATTTACGAGCCGTTTGGATTTGAGACGATTGCGGAATATCAGACAGACCGTCATCCGGATCCGGAGACCTTGCAAAAACAGTATGATGTCTATTGTGTCCGGGATGAGGATTATCAGCGCAGGCTGCAGGAGGAAGAACGGATTGCCATGCTGGATGGAGAGAGCGACGGGCTCCCGGAGCATCCGGTGATTATGGCTAAGGTGATTTCCAAAGAAGCCTTTGCAAAACTCAGCGGATTGGCAGTCAATACACCACCGGAGCAGATGCTTGCCTGGTTAAGAGAGCAGAAGATATATATTTCAGAGGATATCTGATCTCGGAGCAGGTCAGAGGATAGCTTTTTTGTCCCCGGAGCAAGGAAAAATTTAAGGAAGTGAAGGACAATATGGAATTTTCTGTCGGCGATCGCGTGATCATGAAAAAACAGCATCCATGCGGATCCAGAGAATGGGAAATTTTGAGAACCGGTGCAGACATCCGGATCCGGTGTCTCGGATGCGGGCATCAGATTATGCTTCCGAGAAGCAAATTTACGTCACTTGTCAGGAAGGTTGAAGCAAAAAATCCTGATGTAATTTAAATAAAAAGCTTGCAATAGCCTGGCTTTTTTGTTAAGATCAATAACCGTATCACAAAAAATATCCTTGCTTTCACACATATGTGGAGGCCAGAGACCAAAAGGAGGTAAAGCAGATGAACAAGTACGAATTATGCGTTGTTCTGAGTGCGAAGCTTGAAGATGATGAGAGAGCTGCTGCCATTGAAAAGATCAAGGAATACATTGCTCGTTACAATGGAACAGTTGGAGAGAACATCCAAGAGTGGGGCAAAAAGAGATTAGCTTATGAAATTCAGAATATGAAGGAAGGCTACTACTACTTCATCCCATTCACAGGAGATGCAGAGACTCCAAACGAGCTCGAGAATCAGGTTCGCATTATGGAGCCGGTTATCAGATATCTTGTCGTTAAGCCAGAAGCTGATGCTGAGACTGTAAAGGCTGAAGAGCCAGCTGCAGAAGAGACAGCAGAATAAGCAAGCGGAAAGCGAGAATCAATAAATGAACAGAGTTATCCTAATGGGTAGATTGACAAGAGATCCTGAAATCCGATACTCACAGAGTGACAACAGTATGGCAATTGCAAGATATACTCTTGCTGTTGACAGAAGAGGCCGCAGAGATCAGAACAATGATAATCAGCAGACCGCAGATTTCATCAGATGCATCGCATTCGGACGTTCTGCAGAATTCGCTGAGAAGTATATGCATCAGGGTATGAGGATGCTGGTATCCGGCAGAATCCAGACTGGAAGCTATACCAATAAAGATGGCCAGACTGTTTATACAACCGATGTTATCGTAGATGATCAGGAATTCGCAGATAGTAAGGGTGCAGCCGCTGGTGCTGGTAATGGCGGAAGCTATGCTAACAACCGCAGCTACAATAACAATAACTCCGGCAGCGCATATGGTCACAATGGTGGCAGTGATGACGGCAGCTCTATCGGCGATGGTTTTATGAATATACCTGATGGGGTAGAAGACGAAGGACTTCCTTTTAACTAAAAGGAGAGTGGATCCTTCGGAAATTTTACAAGGAGGACAAAACCATGGCATTTCAGAAGTCGGATAGAAGTGGCTCTAGACCTAGAAGAGCCGGCGGTTTCCACAGCAGAAGAAAGGTTTGCGTATTCTGCAGTGAGAAAGCAAAGCCAATTGATTATAAAGATGTAGCTACATTAAGAAAGTATATCTCTGAGAGAGGCAAGATCCTGCCAAGAAGAATTACAGGCACCTGCGCTACTCACCAGAGAGCGATTACAACCGCTGTAAAGCGTGCAAGACAGGTAGCACTTCTTCCATTCCAGGTTGACTAAAGATTTAGGAGATCTCGCTTTTAGCGGGATCTCTTTTTTATTGCCTGTACCTATGCTATAATCAATTCCAAAGTTTCACATATTTACAGGGGGTACGATGAGTAATCATACAAAAACCCGAGGGTTTATCGATATATATCTCAAGGCTCCGTTGATTCTCGGAGTTCTGGTGATTATAGCGGATATGGCAGCATGGGCGGCTGCGCCAAAGGCAGGCATACTTGTGGGTATCGTAGTCGTAGTCTATTATGCTCTTGCCATCTGGCTGTACAAGAGCCGGAAAACAAAGTTCGAGGGACTGCTGGAGGATTTTTCCATCTCCGCCAATGAAGTTCATTCCGAGCTTCTCAGAGTTATGCCGACACCATATTGCATTGTGGATTCCAATGGAACCATCCTATGGCAGAACCAGAGCTTCCAGGATATTTTACTGGAGGATCATAGTCAGAGTGGAAATCTGATTTCTATCTTTCCCAATATTACCAGGGAAATGCTGCTGGAGGATGAAGCAGTTGTAGAGGTGCACTCTGCATTCCACGATCACAGGTACTGCCTCCGCCTTTTGAGAACCAGCATATCTTATGAAAACAGCAGAGAGCTGAGACTGGTGGATCCAGCAAGTAAAATTGTAGCAGTGTATCTTAAGGATGAAACCGATGAAGTCCATTTAAAAAAGGAACTGGGAGATGAGCATATCGTCTGTGGTCTGATCTATATTGATAACTATGACGAGGTTCTGGAGCAGGTGGAGGAAGTCCGGCGTTCGCTCCTGACCGCGCTTGTAGACAGAAAGATTAACCGCTATATCGGTGCGGTAAACGGACTCATCAAAAAAATCGAGAAAGATAAGTATTTCTTTGTGCTTAAGCAGAAATACCTTCAGAAAATGCTGGATGACCGCTTTTCTATCCTGGATGAGGTTCGTCAGGTAGATATCGGCAATGAGATGGCAGTAACACTCAGTATCGGACTGGGATACGGGGCACCGGAATATAGCGCAAACTACGAGTATGCCCGGACCTCGATTGATATGGCACTCGGTCGCGGCGGCGACCAGGCGGTTGTAAAGTCCCAGGAAAAGGTGACGTATTTCGGAGGCAAGTCGCAGTCCACGGAAAAAGCGACACGAGTCAAGGCGAGAGTCAAGGCACAGGCGTTCCAGGAGCTGCTGGAGGGTAAGGATAAGGTCTTTATCATGGGACATACCAATGGAGATGTGGACTGTCTTGGAGCTTCCGTGGGTGTCTACCGGATGGCGGTAACACTCTCTAAAAAGACCTATATCGTGCAGAACAAGATGACGGCACCGGTGCTTCCACTGAAGGAGCGTTTTCTGCAAAATGATGAGTATCCGCAGGATATGTTTATTACCGGAGACCGGGCGATGCAGCTCATGGATGATAATTCTGTACTGGTCATTGTAGACTGCAACCGGCCATCGATCCTGGATGATCCTAGGCTTTTAAAGCATGAGAAGTGCCATACCATTGTGGTGTTTGATCATCACAGACAGAGCTCGGAAACTGTACAGGGTGCCGTTCTCAGCTACTGTGAGCCGTATGCCTCCTCTGCAAGTGAAATGATTGCGGAAATGATGCAGTACATCGGCGACGGAATCCGTGTAAAGCCGGCGGAAGCCGATGCCATGTACGGCGGTATTGTAATTGATTCGCAGGAATTTACCAACCAGACCGGTGTCCGTACCTTTGAAGCGGCGGCATATCTCCGGCGGTGCGGCGCGGATATTACGAGGATCCGGAAGATTTTCCGGGAGAACCTTAAGGATTACCAGGCAAAAGCGGAGGCGATCAGCAATGCGGATATTTACCGCAATGCTTTTGCCTTTAGTACGGTGGCTGCCAAGGGCGTGGAAAGCCCGACGGTTCTTGCCGCGCAGACTGCCAATGAGCTTCTTAACATCCGTGGGATTAAGGCAAGTATTGTACTTACGCTTTATAATGATATAATTTATGTCTCTGCACGTTCTATTGATGAGGTGAATGTGCAGGTTCTGATGGAAAAGCTGGGAGGCGGCGGACATCGTACCATCGCCGGTGCGCAGCTTAAGGAAGGCTCCATTGACGAGGCCATTGCCTCGGTTAAGGCAGCCATTGATGAAATGATTGATGAAGGAGAAGCCTGAGTATGAAAGTTATTTTGTTAAAAGATGTAAAATCTCTTGGTAAAAAGGGTGATATTGTAGAGGTAAGCGAGGGATATGGTAGAAACTACATTATCCCCTCCAAGACCGGCGTGCTTGCGGATACAAAAAATCTTAATACTCTGAAGCTGCAGAATGCCAATGCGGAAAAAATTGCCGCAGAAAAGCTGGCGGAGGCACAGGCACTGAAGGAAAAGCTTGAGGCTGTCAAGGTTACAGTATCGATCAAGGCAGGTAAGGACGGCAGAACCTTTGGATCTGTATCCACCAAGGAAATTCAGGAAGCACTTAAAAAGCAGACCGGAATTGAAATTGACAAAAAGAAAATCGTCACAGATGTACCGCTTAAAAATCTTGGCGGCTATGATGTGGACGTACATCTTCATAAGGACGTCACTGCCAGGCTGCATGTCACCGTACTTCAGGCGCAGTAAAGAGTATCATGCATCCGCAGCGTAAAGCTGCGCGTAAGAGATGAAGTCAGTAAAGATCATTACGGCAATGATCTGGCATACAGCAAAAGTATTTACGTAAGAATATAAAGACCGAGATCGGAAAATCAGGAGACATAAGAAAAATGGCAGATATGAATGAAAATGTGCTGACGCGGGTCATTCCCCATGCCTCCGAGGCGGAGCAGAGTGTCATCGGTTCCATGCTCCGGGACAAGGATGCGGTGATGACTGCCACAGAGCAGCTTACAGCAGACGACTTTTATGAGCGTCAGTACAGCGTCATGTTTGAAGCCATGCGGGAGCTGTTTAATGAAGGACAGCCCGTAGACCTGGTTACGCTCCAGGACCGGCTCAAGCAGAAGGATGTGCCTCCGGAAATCACGGATATGAATCTGTTTAAGCAGATCATGCAGTCCGTACCTACCAGTGCCAACATCCGTTACTACTGCAACATTGTAAAAGAAAAAGCCGTGCTCCGGGCGTTGATCCGGACCAACGAGGACATTGCCAATCTCTGCTATGATGGTAAGGAAGATGTGGAGGATATCCTCGCCACAACGGAAAAACGGATTTTTGACCTCCTTCAGAAACGGAATACGAGGGAATTTACCCCGATTTCCGAGGTGGCAATGAATGTGCTTCACAATATTGAGAAGGCAAGTAAGCTGAAGGATCCGATCACCGGCGTTGCAACCGGATTTGTAGATCTGGATTTCCGGACAGCCGGACTGCAGCCATCAGATCTCATCCTTGTGGCAGCGCGTCCATCCATGGGTAAGACTGCATTTGCACTTAACATCATCGATTATGTCGGTATCCGTAAAAACCTGCCATGTGTGGTGTTTTCACTGGAAATGTCGGCAGAGCAGCTTGTCAATCGAATGCTGTCGCTAGAAACGCTCATTGATGCCGACAAAATCCGTAAGGGTCAGCTGTCGGATGAGGAATGGGCAACCATCGTGGAGGGTACGGACCGGATTTATAATTCCAATATCATGATAGATGATACCCCGGGTATTACAGTATCCGAGGTTCGCAGTAAGTGCCGCAAGATAAAGCTGGAAAAAGGTATCAGTCTCATCATGATCGATTACCTGCAGCTGATGTCCGGATCTGGCAGCAGACAATCCTCAGACAGCCGGCAGCAGGAGATTTCCGAGATTTCAAGATCGCTTAAGGCACTGGCAAGAGAGATGGAGTGTCCGGTAGTGGCACTCTCTCAGTTGTCCCGTGCCCCGGAGCAGCGTCCGGATCACCGACCGATGCTGTCGGATCTGCGTGAATCGGGAGCGATCGAGCAGGATGCGGATATTGTTATGTTCCTTTACCGTGATGACTACTATAATAAAGATACAGAGCATCCCAATGAAGCTGAGGTAATAATCGCAAAACAGAGAAACGGTCCGATCGGTACAGTGACGCTGGTATGGCAGCCACAGTATACAAGATTTGTAAATGCGGAGCATAGCTGACCCGAAAAAAGGGAATATGAAATCTTTGTAAAAAATGCAGTAATGATTTGCATTTCTGCAAAGTTCAGTATATTATACGATTTTATAAAGCATGTTACATGCTTAGGAGGAGCCATGAAAATAGAAAGAATTGATGACAACTCCATCAGATGCACATTAACAAGCCTGGACCTTTCCTCCAGAAATATCAATCTGAGGGATATGACCTATGGCAGCGCTGCGGCAAAACGTCTTTTTAATGAGATGATGCAGAAAGCCAAGGATGAAGTCGGGTTTGTGCCGGACAATACTCCGCTGATGATTGAAGCGGTCCCGCTGCAGGGCGGCTCCATTCAGCTGATTATTTCCAAGGTAGATGATCCTGAGGAGCTGGATACAAGATTTTCCAAGTTCTCACAGAGTGCCATGTCCAGACAGAACGGCTGGTTGTCACAGCTTGCCAGCGAGATCCTGGAGGGTGCGCAAGACATCCTGGGTAAAAACGGAGACGTACAATCCAAGGCTGACACCGAGGATCAGACGCAGGCAGCAGATGCCCCGGCTGTAGATCTTTTGCGGATCTTCCGTTTTACTGATCTGGACCGTGTTTCCGATGCGGCAGCAGCGATCGGAAGTCTCTACAATGGACAGAATACGCTGTATAAGGATGAGTCCAATCACAGATACTATCTGGTTCTGCACACCGGCAAGGGTGGAGCAGAGGCATTACAGAGAGCAAGCAATCTGCTCTCGGAGTATGGGGATAAGGTGAATGGTGGCGAGCTGAATGAGGCTTACTATGAGGAGCACCTCGAGAAGCTGATCGGCAGTGATGCACTGCAGAAGCTGGCTGCGTTATAAACACCGATACCTGCACTAAGGCAAGACGCCGGGACTTACGGTAAGGCGTCTTACAATTCAGAAAGGATACAACTATGACAGTTACCAAGGATATGAGAATCGGAGACCTGCTTCAGATGAATGAGATGATCGCACCATTTCTTATGCAGAACGGCATGGGTTGTGTGTACTGCCCGGCTTCTATGGCGGAGTCCCTGGAGGAGGCATGCATGGTGCATGGCATTGACAGCGATATGCTGACACAGGATCTTAATGATGTGCTGAGAGAGTATGAGGAAGCACAGAACGGCGGCAGCGCTGAGAATACTGGAAACGCGCAGTAAAGCATACGTTTCCTGATCGCAGGCTAGGAGTATCAAAAACCAGTCCTGTAACGACAATACTTTTTATAAAATGTTTTGTATAAGAGTATCCGAAGTGGATGAAATATCCATTCGGGTGCTCTTTTATTTGATAGAGAGCTTTAAATCAAATCAATATAGTAAAAGCAGAAAGCCCGGATTTTTGTCCGGGCTTTCTGCTGCACTTAAGTTGAGTCTATTTATTTCAGGAGATTCTTCCGTTACGATCCTGTTATGGTCAGGAGGACAAGACCGTACGGCTTTGTTATGGGCTTTACAAGTGATTGTAAAATCCTAACTTGGTTAGTTACTGCTAACTAACTGTGAATAATATAGCATATAAAATCCTAGTCGTCAACAGGTATTTTACAAGAAATGCTTTTTTAAAAAATAATAAAAGTGCTGTGATCGAGTATCACAGCACTTTTAATGTCAAGGCATTTTGATGAACTATGTTTCGTTATTTCTAAAATCACAGATATCTCTTAAATTTAAAGATTTCTCTCCAAAAATGTCCCGGTGATGGTAGCGAGCTCCTTGGGAGACTGCTTCATCCCGTTGGAGAACCAGTACTGCAGGAGGCTGAGACATCCTCCGACCAGGAAGCTGTAATAGGCATCAAAATGTTCCAGTTTCTGTTTTTTAAGGATGAAGGACCAGTCGTTGAGACATTTCTCCCGGATTACTGTGTTCAGCTTGTTTAAGAACTTGATATCGCCGTTTTCACCAATGAGCGTGCTTACAAGACTCGCATTATTTCTGCAAAGCTTGTAGACACCCTCCATCAGGATGACCGGATTTCCCTGCACAAGATCTGTATTGTAATTGTCAAGCGTGGTTTTCAGCTCATCCAGAAGATCGTTCTCAGACTGATCCAGCAGATCAAATACATCCTTATAGTGGAGATAAAAGGTTCCGCGGTTGACATCGGCAAGATCCGTAAGCTCCTTTACGGAAATGTCCTTGATGCTTTTGGTTTTTAAAAGCTCCGTCAGACTCTGCTTGAGAGCGGCTCTTGTCTTACGGATCCTGCGATCAGTGACAGGAGAAGAATTGGATTCTGATCCGATTGAAGCTTCCGACATGATAAACTTCCTTTCCAATAAACGTCCTAATAAAATAGACAAAAATATAAAATATGTTTATTAATAAACCTGGAATTTAAAATTGCTTATTGCGTTAATCAGAACTTCTTTTTATAATAAACGGTATCATAAAAATGAACACATGTCAATAAATGGATAAAACGTTTTCTAATACACGATCATCTATTTATATTCAACATGTTGATGATATGGAAGGCGGAAACGCTACATTTTGTTCTTTAAATCTTACAAAAAAGCGTCTTCCAAATGACTGCTGGCAGTTATACACTAGATATTAAGAGCCTGGAAATCCGGAATCGGGATTTCCAGAAAAGAGGGAAGCTGTATGAGTTTATCGGGATTGTTTCATCATGGCAAAAAAGGATCCGGAGGTAAGAAAAGTCCGGCGGATCAGAGTAAAAAAAAGCGTGGCCATAGTTCTCTCGCGGATTTTATTGTAAAACACAATAAGATCATCCGGGATATTGTGATCCTGCTTGTCATCTTTAACGCGATCTGTTATCCCTTTGTAAAAGTCAATTACGACCTCACAAAGTATCTGCCCAATACTGTGGATTCCAAGATTGCCATTAACAAGATGGAGGATATCTTTGGTTATCCCGGCACAGGGCGTCTGATGCTTAAGGATGTTACCTTATATGAAGCAAAACGGTATAAGGATGCCATCGAAAAGGTCGATGGTGTCGATCAGGTGGTCTGGTGCGATCTGACAACACAGATCTATAGTTCCTCGGAGTTCATCAATCAGGATGACATCAAGGATTACTATAAGGATGGTCATGCCGAGATGGATATTACCTTTAAAGAAGGTGATACCTCCAAACGGACACATAAGGCAATCGCCGAGATCGACAAGATGATCGGAGATCACGGATATCTCGTCGGTATGTCCCCGACCAACAAGTTTATCGAGGAAAACGTTAAAAAGGAAATGTCGGAGATCATGTTGATTGTCGTTGTGCTGATCTTCTTTATCTTGCTGTTTACGACAACCTCGTGGTTTGAGCCGGTGCTGTTTCTTACGGTAATTGGCTGTGCGATCGTAATCAATAAAGGCAGTAACATATTCCTCGGAGAAATCTCGTATATTACCAACAACATCAGTGATATCCTGCAGCTCGCGACCTCCATGGACTATTCGGTCTTTCTGCTGCATGCCTATGAAAGGGAGCGTGCCACAGGCTTAAATAAGGAGGAAGCACTTAAAAAAGGACTCACCAACACCATTGGTACTATCCTTGCATCTAGTCTTACGACCTTTTTTGGATTTATCGTACTGATTTTCATGAAGTTTTCGATTGGCTGGGATATGGGTCTTGTGATGTCCAAGGGTATCATCTGCTCGCTGCTTTGTGTTATTTTCCTCATGCCGTCTCTGATCCTTGGCTGGTCAGACCGGATTGAGAAATATGAGCACCGTCCGTTCCTGCCCAAATTCCATCGCTTCTCGCAGGTAGTGAACAAGATTTCACCGGTTGTGATGATTGTAGCATTACTGCTTGCAGGACCGATCTATATCGCACAGGGAATGAACAATTTCCTTTATGGACCGGATGCGACCGGCGCCGGACCCGGCACTTCAATGTATGAAAATTCTGCGGCGATTGATCAAGAGTTCGGCCGTTCCAATCTGCTGGTTGCAATTTTCCCGGATGAGGGGATGCAGAAGGAAAAAGAGCTGGTAGATGCACTGGATGATAAGGAGTATGTAAAAAAGGTAATGGGCCTATCCGAATATCTCCCGACCGGGATGCCCGAGGCCATCCTGCCGGAATCCATCTCCGAGCTTTTCCATAAGGATGGTTATGCGAGACTCCTGATTTATATCAAAACCAAGCCGGAGTCGCCGACCGCCTATAAGTACTCGGATGAGGTTTCCAATCTGATCAAGAGCTACTATCAGGATGCCTATATCACCGGAAATACACCGACAACCAAGGATATGGAGACCGTTCTGATTCCGGACTATAATCTCGTTAATACACTGGCAATGATCAGTATCTTTATCGTAGTTGCGCTGACCTTTAAGAGTCCGGTCGTGCCGGTCGCTACCATGATTCCGATCATGATGGCAATTTATCTCAACATGTCCTTCCCGTACCTTGAGGGAGTGACGCTGATATTTATTGCATACGCCGTGGTTTCCTGCATTCAGCTTGGATCCACCATTGACTATGCGATCTCCTCGACGGAGAACTACATTCAGATTCGTGCGACGGAGAAGGATAAACGGAGGGCAGCGGAGAAGATGACGGAGATGTCCTTCCCATCGATTCTGACTTCAGGTCTGATTCTGGTTGTCTGCGGATATGCTATCAGCATAAAGTCCTCGATCCCGGCAATTTCCGAGGTAGGACATCTGGTAGGCCGTGGTGCGATTCTGTCGGTATTTTTTGTAACGACGATGATGCCGACATTGCTTCGTATTATTGATAAATTTATTACCATGCCGGTTATGACACGCCGCGCGCTCCGTAGAGCCAAGGTTCGTCAGGCGATGATTTCCCTGCAGAACCGTAGACGGGAGCGACATAAACGCTGGAAAGAGGCTTTAAAGCATATGTCAGCGCAGAGAGAACCGGCGCTTGTAAAACAGAGGGACCAGCAGAGTGGAGAGGAGAAGGAAGCATGAAAAGATATCAGATTAAAAAATTGTTTTATCGGTCAGTTGCTTCCATAGCAATTGTTTCAAGCATTACATCAACCGTACTGATTACGCCGATTACCGCCTATGCAGGAGCGGCGCAGGTTGCGGTGGATGAAACCCTGTATCTTAATCTGGATTATTACGGTACGATCAATAAGGCGAATGTTGTCAAGGGCATAAATTTCAACGGAAACCCGGACTATACAGACTTCGGTCAGTATAAAAGTCTTTTAAACATGTCCACAGATGAGAAGGGCATCGAGAAAAACGGTTCCGTGACCTGGCATGCACCGGCAGATGGCAGCAAGTTCTTTTTCCAGGGCGAGATGGATCCTAAAGCGGTCAAGACCCCCTGGACCTTTGACATTACCTATAAGGTCAATGGTGTCGTAACCAATGCGGATGAAGTCGGCGGAAAGTCCGGTCTTGTGGAGATGGATATTGATGCTTATCCCAACTCGCAGGTTTCGGAATACATGCAGAACAACATGATGCTCATTGTTGCCGTACCGGTGGATCTCACCAAGTGCTATTCTGTGGATGCGCCGGACTCCCAGACCACATCCATCGGTCAGATGAACGCGGTGGTCTTTGAGGCACTGCCCGGCAAGGAAGCACACTTTGTTGTACGGATGGGTACCGACAGCTTTGAGACCTACGGTGCCTTTATGATCATGTCACCCGGTACCGTCGGAGATCTTAAGAAGATCAAGGACTTAAAGGAGCTGGAGGATAAGTTCCGTGACAATACCAACAGCATGATGGACGACATGGATGATGTCATGGACGCAGTTGTCAATGTTTCAAGCCAGCTGGATCTCACCAATGAGATGCTTAAGGACCTTAAGTCCGGTAAGGATAAGATTCATACCGCAAAGGATGGCATCTTTGCCGGAAATGATGTGGCAATTCAGGATATCCGAAATCTCTCTGCGACGCTTACCCCGATGGACAGCTCGCTGAAAACCACCCAGTGGCTGGTCTACGACACCAATGCACAGTTAAATGCTTTGAATGAAGATGTGCAGAATGTAAACACTCGGGTCGGAAAGCTTAACACCGCGCTGAAGCGGCTCTCCAGCTCCATGTCCGGAGCGGATGTAAGCTTTAATGCAAAAGACGTACAGGCAGAAGCTGCAGAAACCAAGAAAGCACTGGATGCGTTGAGAAAAGACTTTGCTGATAAGGCAGCAGTTCAGGCAGGACAGGCGGCGCAGGCAGCACAGTCCGCGGGGAAGCAGTACCAGGCAAGTGCATCAGAGATCGCGGTTGGTGCAGGATATGATCTCCTGGATGGACAAAATGAACTTGCTCAGACTAAGTCTGAAGCGCTTTCTGACAAATATAAGACAGGTGTCTTCCAATATGAAGCGGGACTTCAGGCTTATAATGAAGGCTTGGCCAATTACGAGAGTAACAGACAGACCGTGGAAGCCGGCAGAAAGGCGCTGGAAAAGAAACGAGCCGAGTATGAAGCCGGAAAGGCAGAGCTTGAAACAAAAAAAGAGGAATATACCAAGGCAAAAGCCGTGTATGAAGAGCTTACAGGTCTCGAAGCATCCGGTGCCACTTTAACAGCTGAACAGCAGGCGAAGAAGGCTGCACTTAAACAGGGAATTGATGAGTATGAAGCCGGTCAGCAGAAGGTTTCGGAATTTGAAAGTAATGAAGCAGCCATAAAGGAAGGCGAGGCTCAGCTCGCAGCCGGTAAGCAGAAACTGGATGACTCACAGAAGGAACTGGAGTCCAGCAAGAAACAGCTCGATAATCTCCAGAAGGAAGCACAGGACGCTAAAGTTGACGCGACTTTCTCTAAGTACTCGCTGGATGAAAAAAAAGCACGACTTGCTGAGGAAAGCAAAAAGCTGCAGGATCGGTATGATGCGTTAAACGAAAAGACATCCGCCGGTGCGGAGCTCGCGGCAAAGACGGCGGTTTCACAGTTTACGCCGGTGCTGGATGAGTATCTGAATCAGGTTTCCGAGCTTACGGGCGCGCAGGCAGATGAACTGCTTTCTGCAATGGATGATCTCAGTGACAGTCTGGAAAACATCCTTGACGACGGCGGCGATGTATCTAAAAATGTCGCAAGAGTCATGAATGGCCTCCGTACGGTGATGAGTGATACCGACCGCATGACGGGAGTCGCAAACGACTATTACGATGACATTCAGACCGCCATCAGCAATGCGGATAACGTACTCCTGCAGGCACAGGTGACGGCTGACGGCGTTGCCAATGCCATGCAGCTTCTTAATGATACCCTTCGCAATGCATCCGATGACTTTGGCAATGCAGCAGATGCCGGCATTGAAGCCGGAGAGCAGGCGATTGACAATACGCGGACACTGGTGGACGCCACCAAGAACCTGAAAAACTCCGGACGGGATCTCCGGGACAGCATCAATAATGAGCTGGACGATGAGGAGGATGACAACAACTTCCTTAACATGGACCCGGAGGCGACCAAGGTATCGCTTACCAGTGATGCCAACCAGGAGCCGGATTCCATCGCTATTATCTGCCGTTCGGATGAAATCAAGTCAGACGATGACGAGGATAAGACACTGGATTCCGAGGTGGATGCCGAAGGCACGACCGCATTCCAGAGAATTGCGGCTGTTTTTAAGAAAATATGGACTACGCTTAAAAAGATTCTGGGCTTTGGAGAGTAAATGTGCAGGGAGGAAGCATGAATAAAAAAATTTTCAGGATACTTACCGGAGCTGGCATCATGTCACTTATGATGGCAACCCCGTCCTATGCGATTGTGAAATATCTGGAAATCAATGCGGACACCGAATCGCTGCCGGAGCACACTGCCGGACAATCCTTTGTGCCGTACTTTGAAGTGGACGATGATGATGAAGACCTGCTCACGCTTAATTATGACAATGTGCAGGGGCTTGACAAGGATAATCCCACAGTTCCGGTAACGGTGCGCTTCAAGATCCATGCGGATGAGGAGATCCTGGACGATGATCTGGAAATTACGGGTAAGGGCTTCCGCACAAGCTACATTGACAGTGTGTCGGTTGATAACGATGAAGCCACGGGGAGACTGGAGGTGTATCCTTTTTATCAGCTTACAACGCCTCAGCCGACCATCCATTACAGCACAAAGACCGTGAGCTGGCCGGAAGTAAGCTATGCCGGACGGTATGAGCTTGTTATCGGATATACGACGCGGGGCGGAGAATCCAAGACCGCGCATCAATATGTTAATGGTACAAGTGCAAACATTGGAAGCTATATCCAGCGGGATGCCGACGGTCAGATCGGTGTTGCAGTCCGTGCCCTTGCGACCAAGGATGAGGGCTATATGACAGCGAATGTTTCCAACGCGGGTATCGCGTCCTGGGAGAGCTTGTCATTTGCCGATACCTATCAGGTAAAGATCAGCTGGGTGGATAACTCCGGCACAAAGCGGAGCCATAAGGAAAAGGTTACCGGCACGACGCTGGATGTCCGCTCATATCGGAACTCCGCCGCATCGGATTTCTCGGTCGAGGTGCGCGCGGTGCCTAAGCAGAACGAGGCAAAATACTATAATATCGCCGTTTCGGAGTTTGGGGTTACCGGTGAAGAGAGTGTGGACACCTCCGACTATGATGTGGATGATGTCTGGGAGTTCATGGGAGACTATACCGGCATGGTGGATGGAAATTTTGCCCAGCATACCTATACGCAGGCTTCTCTCGCCGGGACGCCGAGCAGCAGTGGTACGGACGGGGTCTGGAAGCGGACAAGCTACCGCTGGCAGTTCCTTAAAAATGGAGTACCCTGCAGCAGTGGCTGGCAGCAGATCAGAGGCACCTGGTACTATTTTGACGCGGATAGTTACATGCATACCGGTTGGCTCCAGGATGCCGGCAAGTGGTACTATCTTGAGACCAAGGTGGGCAGCTCCAATGGAGCGATGCTGACCGGAAGCCACATGATCAATGGTAAAACCTATCAGTTTGACACAAGCGGCGCATGTCAGAATCCATAACAAATAATCAAAACCACCAGCTTAGCT